>DATLWR010000178.1:0-5911 GCA_035576205.1 Mariprofundaceae bacterium | reverse complement strand
GCAAGGACCGTTCGTATGTTTGAAAGTCTGGGGATGATGTTTTCCATCGGCCTGCTCGGCAGCCTGCACTGCATTGGCATGTGCGGGGGGTTGGTCGGGGCCCTGGCACTGGGAAGGCCGGCCATCTGGTGGTCGGGGCTTTTCATCTACCAGCTGGGGCGGGTGACGACCTATGCGCTGTTCGGCTTGCTCGTCGGCCTTGTCGGCGTCTCGCTCAGCGAGCTTGGCGGCACCTTGTTGCAGCACGGTCTGGCGATCCTTGCCGGCCTGTTCATGATCGTCTTCGGTTTGAACCTGGCCGGCTGGCTGCCCGATCCGCTGGCGAGACTGACCGCGGCGGTGTCGCAGAAGCTCGGTCTGGGCCGGCTGGCGGTCAGCCTCACCGGCGAAGCGCGGCTGCTCGGCTGGTACGGTATGGGAATGGCCAACGGCATGCTGCCCTGCGGGCTGGTCTATGCGGCTCTGGCGATGGCACTGGCTGCCGGCAATGCCCTGCAGGCGAGCTCGATGATGGCGGTGTTCGGCCTCGGTACGATTCCTGCCATGCTGCTCGCACCCGCATTGCTGCGCCGCCTGACTCCGGCGTTGCGCGGCCGGGCGATGCAGCTTGCCGCCATCATCCTGATCGGACTCGGGGTTTTCACCATGCTGCGCGGCGGCCACGGCAACCATGCCGGGCATGGTCAACCGATGCCGGCCTCATCCATGCAGCATCAGCATTAGTTCCGGCGCTGGGCCGGATTGGTGAAGTGCAACATCGCGGGATTGTCCTTATCCAGCGTTGCCGACAGTCCGACCTTATTGAATTGAAGTTTCATGGTGTCGCCCGTCTGCTGGCGCCCGTCCGGCTGGCCGAAACGGGCCGCCAGCATGTCGGCGGTGATCGTGGCGCTCGGGACCAGCGTCAGTTCGATCACCCTGAGCCTCTGGACATCGGGCAGGTCGGTGGGCGCCAGATTCATGCGCAATACCTTGTTGGGATACTCGTGCGGCAGGCTGGCCCGGCTCTCCATCGCCTTGAGCAGGGCATCGTCCGCCGCGAGTCGCAGGATCACCTGCGTATGGTCGGCAATCGACGGAAAGTAGGACTCCAGTTTCAGGCCGGCCTTTTCGCTCCCCACCGGATAGATGTAGAGAGCGGTATCGCTGCGGCTCTGAAGCGCCGTTTCGGCTTCCCTGAGGGTCGATTGGTCGAGGACGATGCCGAGCACATGCAGGTGTCCGTCCTGGTCCAGCCAGGTGTCGGGCGTTTGCGGTGAGGAGTGATACTGGCTGCGGCTCCAGAGGAAAATAAGGGCGGTGACCACCAGAACCACCGCGAGGATTTTCAGCGCGAGGCGGTCGATAGAGTGGTTCTTATGCTGCGGGGTTTCATGCACGCGTCGTATCCTCGGATGCCTCTGACTTAAGTTGCCTGAAGCATGCGTCATCCGAAGCTTGCGGCCAAGCGGACTCAGTCGAAACGGCGATAGGCCTGCAGGGTCTGTGCGTAAACACGGCCGATTTCGGTAGCGACGGCATCCCAGCTGTAACGCCGGGCCTTTGCCAGCGCCGCCTCGTTCAGCGCCTGCCGTTCCGCCGGACTTGCCAGCAGCACCTTCAGAACGGAATCCGACCAGGCATTATTGTCGCGCGGGTCGGCGAGAAAGCCGTCGCGGCCTGGTTCGACGATGTCCACCGGGCCACCGAAGCAGGTGGCTACCACCGGGGTACCTGCTGCCATCGCTTCGACCAGCACCAGTCCGAACGGTTCGTAAAGCGACGGGCAGACGAACAGGTCGGCGGCACAATAGGCATGGTAGAGCTCGTCATCGGAAAGTCGGTGGAACCAGTGGATATGTTCTTCAACCTCCAGCTCGCGCGCCTTTTGCTGCAATCGGCGAAGCAGTCCGGTCTCCTCCTCCGAGGGTTCCTTGGGTCCTTTCGGCATCATGAAACAGACGGAGCGGCCCGCTGCAGCAACGGCGCGGGCAACGGCCGGCATGGCGTCGATCCACTCCAGGAAACCCTTGCGGGCGTCGAGCCGGCCGACCGCGAAGACCATCAGGTCGCTTTCGATGCCGAGCTTCGCCTTGTGCTCCGCCTTGCTCATCGACGGCACCCGTTTCTGTACCTCGACGCCGCCGGGCACGATATGGATATTTTCCGCCGAGATACCGTAGCGGTCGGTTAGCGCCTCCTTTTCGATGGAGCTGAGCGCAATGACCGCATCGGCAGCGCGCATGACGCGGGTTTCGGCAGGAATACGGACGTCGTAATGGTAGAGGCTGTTGTCGGGCAATCCGTCGCGCTTGAGCATGCCGAGCGAATGGCTGGTGAATACCAGCGGTTTGCCGAGCGCCAGGCTCGCCTCGAGGGCGGCCACGCCGCCATCCCAGTAATGACCGTGAAAGATGTCGGTTTCGGCCAGCCAGGTCCGGTCATCGGCGAGCACATGGCGGCTGAATTCAGCGAGATGCGGCCCCATCTCCTCCTTGCGCAGGAAACCCTCCGGGCCCATCGGGAAGCGGCGGATATCGGCATGTGGTGCGATCGCTTCGGCCACAGGCTTGCCGGCGGCGAGCCGGGTATAGTCGCGCACCGGATATCCCATGCCCGCCAGCGCCTCGGCAAGCCTCGCCTCGTAGACGCACTGGCCGCCGGAATCGGGCTCGCCGGGCCTGGCCAGCGGATCGCTGTGCGGGGAAAAGAAGGCGATGCGCATCAGCCATCCTCCAGGGCGAGATAGCCACCCGCCTGCAGTCCTTCGATCACACCGTCGCCGTAAGGCGCTTCGCTGAAGTGGATGCGGGAAGCGCTGCGCTCCTGCATCAGCTGACAGGCCTGGATGCAGACGTTTTTCGGGGTGTTGCCGACCAGCGTGCCGAAAATACCCGAGGTCAGGGCATCGAGGTCGTTGCCGGAGTCGCCGGAAAAGAATGTGTCGGTGGCGGTGAAACCGAGTCTGTGCATCAGATAGGCCAGTGCCTGCGCCTTGCCGGCATCGGCCGGCAGGATATCGAGCAGGCCACGGTCGCTTTTCTCGTCGACACTGGTGACAACGCGGAACCGGTCGGATTCCGGCATGCGGCTGATGATCTGCTGCACCATCTCGGCGGTCGGATGCCCGACGCTGTACAGGCTGAACTTGTGCCGGCCCTGCTTGACCGATTCCTGCGGCGCCAGCCCTTCCAGGTCACGCAGCAGGCTCCACATGGCGGCATGGTCGAAGGCCGGTCCCAGCTGTTCCGACCATTGCCGGTCGAGCCGGCCGCCGCGGCTGTAGATCTCCGAACCGACATTGCAGACCCAGTAGTCGGGCTTGGGAAGGAAAAAGGCCTCCTGTCCCTTTCTGGCCAGGCTCAGGTGCCGGCCGCTGATGTAACAGACGGGACAGTCGGCCGACAACAGGCTTTCCAGCATGGCGATGGTGCGACGCAGGCAGCCGGCCGGCGGTACTGTGCTGGTGTTCGGTAGCAGCGTGCCGTCGAGGTCCGAGGCGAACAGGAAACGGCGGCTGGGGGTCATCCGATGATCCGTTGCAACGTGCGGCTTGCGAATTCGACGAGCTCTGTCACCGCCTTCGATTCGGAGGTTTCAACCGTGACCAGCAGTTCGGGGTGATCGGCGCTCGGCAGCACGAGGATCGAGCCGTTCTCATGCTGCAGCCGCAATCCCTCCGGGCTGGCGTCGGTATCCGCCTCCTTCAGCATGGCCAGCGAGCGCATGACGCGCCCCATGGCATCCCAGGGACAGGCGAACGACATCTGGCGGCGGTGGCTGATGGGCAGCTTGCGATCGAAATCGCGCAGCGAAATGCCTTCGCGCCCGAGATGGGAGAGTAGATAGAGGCCGGCCACCATGGCATCGAATCCGAGGTAGGGGTGGCGGAACTCCAGCCAGCGATCGGTTTCACCGGCCAGCTTCGTGGCCTGCTCGAGCATGGCTGCCGGTTCGACCCGCAGGGTCTCGACCTTGCGATGCTGCTGTTTGGCATCATCGAGCAGATAGGCAGGCGCATTGGCCGACAGGAATACGGGTTCATCGGGGAGCGCCGAGCGAATGAAGGCGGCGGTGACAAGATCCTTCGTGCGGTCGGCAGCGATGGTTTCGCCGTCCTCATCGACCAGGAGCAGGCGCTCGGAGCCGGGCAGCAGTACCATGCCGATGGCGTTGTTGAGCCTGGCGATGTCGGCGATCTGGCGGATCGACTCCTCCCCCTGCCAGCGCGTCGAGATGCGCATATGGCTGACATCCTGTTTTTTCAGAATCTCGTTCATCACCCGCTCGGTCGACTCGTCGCTGGTGAAATAGATCAGCTGTTTGAAGTGATGGCTGATGGCTGCGAGGTCGAGATATTCGACGATGTGGTCGATATAGCGTTCCGTGACCCGGCCGGGGTAGCGGAGCTCGCCGACATGGTGCATCGACACCTTCGGGAAGTCGGCACGGTGGAAGGCGGCTTCGACCTTGCGCCGCGCCGGTCGCGTCAGCGGCAGGCCGCCGGCATTGAACAGCTCGATGGTGGCGACCTCCGAATGCAGTTCCGAAACGCGGATATGGACGCTGCCGCTGCAATCGTGTCCATAGCCGGCAACGAAGCGGGTGATCGGCGCCGTCGTCTCTTCCAGGTCGTCGACATGGATGCCGACGGCCAGGAGGCCGGAGACCAGTGCCCGTTTGATCAGCCGCGAGAAGGGGTGCGAATCGCGGCTGACGGCGACGCGCTGGCCGCGCTTGAGCGTGGCGCCGAAGGCCTTGCCGATCATGGCGGCGAATTCCGGCGTGACGTGGAGATTGGCCAGCCCCGAAACGCCGCGCGAGCCGAAGATGGTCGGCCGGCTGACCGACTCCCAGACCAGGTTTTCGCTGATCACCGAGCCGGAGTCGATCTCCTTGTTGGGCCAGATCAGAACGCCGCTGTTGACGACGACCCGCGGTCCGAGCCTGCATTCGCTGCCGATGACCGCCTCGGCGCCGATCTCGCACTCGGCTTCGATAATGTCGCGGGACGCAACGATGCAATTGCGCAGGTCGGCCAGTTCGCCGACGAAGCTGTTGCGCATGACGACACTGCGGCTGATGGTGGCATTGCGGTCGATCTCGACGCCGTCGCCGAGCATGGCATAAGGTCCGATGCGGGCGCCGCTGCGTACCAGTACACCGTCGCCGAGCCAGCAGGGGCCGTTGATGACGGCGTCGGGGGCGATCTCGGTATTCTCGCCGATCCAGACGCCATCCTGAATGCGGTTGCCCGACACCGGCAGGTTAACCTTACCATCCAGCATGTCCCAGTTGGATTGCCGCAGCTGGGCGATCGAGCCGATATCGCCCCAGTAGCCTTCGGCGACATAGCCGTAGATCGATGTATCCTGCTCCATCAGTTTCGGGAACAGATCGCCGGCGAAGTCGAATGCGCCTTCGATGGGAATCTCCGACAGAACCTCCGGTTCGATCAGGTAAATGCCGGTATTGACCGTGTCGCTGAATACCTCGCTGGGCCCCGGTTTTTCCAGGAAGCGTTGCACGCGCCCTTCGGCATCGGTGATTACCACGCCGAACTCGCCCGGATCCGGCACCCGCATCAGGCAGAGGCTGACTCTGGCGTTTTTCTCGCGGTGAAAATCCAGAAAGGCGCGGAAATCGAAATCGACCAGCGCGTCGCCGCCGATCACCAGGAAGGTTTCGTCGAGCATCGCTTCGCTGAGCTTGACCGAGCCCGCCGTGCCCAGCGGCTGTTTCTCGAGCGTGTAGTGCATGTTGACGCCGAATTCGGAGCCGTCGCCGAAATGGTCGCGGATCGGCCGCGGCTTGTAATGCAGGGTGGCGACGATGTCATCAACGCCGTTTGATTGCAGGTGCCGCACGATATGTTCCATGATCGGCCGGCCAAGCACCGATACCATCGGCTTGGGGATATTCTCGGTCAGTG
>DATLWR010000177.1:0-12250 GCA_035576205.1 Mariprofundaceae bacterium | reverse complement strand
TCTCGAATGTCAGATGACAGACCTAAAAGCCTCGGAAAAAAGCCCAGCCATGCATAATCAATTAAAAGAATGAGAACGCTTATAGCAATTAAGTCGAAATACACTCTCCCCTCCGTAGAGAGGCACTATAGCATTACATCTGAATGTCCGCTTTTGGCCGGAAGCAGTCATTAGTGAGAACTGGATTTTGATGGATTGATTGCCCGCTGCGATGGGCTACCTCACTTCACATCCTGCGGTTATGCTTCGCCGCCATGAAATATTCCCAGTTTTTCGCCCCCACACTCCGTGACGATCCGGCCGATGCCGAGGTCGTATCGCACAAGCTTTTGCTCAGGGCCGGCTATATCCGCCGCGTCACCTCCGGTGTCTACGATTTCCTGCCGCTTGGTCTGCGCGTGCTGCGCCGTATCGAGCAGGTGGTGCGGGAGGAGATGAACCGTGCCGGCGCCCAGGAGCTCCTGATGCCGATGGTGCAGCCGGGCGAGCTGTGGGAGCAATCGGGCCGCATGCAAAAGTACGGCCCCGAGCTGCTGCGTTTCAGAGATCGCCACGACCACGAATCCTGCCTCGGCCCGACGCACGAAGAGGTGATCTGCGATCTGGTCGCCCGCGAGCTGCGTTCCTACAAGCAGCTGCCGATGAATCTCTACCAGATCCAGTCGAAGTTCCGCGACGAGATTCGGCCGCGCTTCGGCCTGATGCGCGGCCGCGAGTTCGTCATGAAGGATGCCTACTCCTTCCACGCCGACGAGGATTGCCTGAACCGCGAGTACGCCAATATGTTCGCCGCCTACCAGCGCATCTTCACTCGCCTGGGGCTGAGGTTCCGGCCGGTGGAGGCCGATACCGGTTCGATCGGTGGCAGTTCGTCACACGAGTTCCATGTGCTGGCCGATTCCGGTGAGGACCTGATCGCCCACTGTGCAAAGTGCGACTATGCCGCCAACGTCGAGAAGGCGGTGGCCCATCGCAGCGTCCCCGCCTCGGGTGATGCGGATCTTGCTGAGGTTTCGACGCCGAAGGTAACGGCGGTCGAGGATGTCGCTTCCTACCTGAAAGTGGATGCGGCGCAGCTGGTGAAGACGCTGGTCTATCGTATTGCCGGCGGCCCGCACGACGGAGCCGTGGTGGCCGCCTGCGTGCGCGGTGACGACCAGCTGCAGGAGATCAAGCTTGCGCATGCGCTTGATGCCGACGGCGTCGCGCTGGCCAGCGATGCCGAGATCGTGGCGGCCGGCGGTGTCACCGGTTTCGTCGGTCCGCAGGGACTCAAGTGCAAGGTGCTTGTCGATGAGAGTCTGAAGGGTGCAAGTGGCCTCGTGGCTGGCGCCAACAAGGCCGACCTGCACGTCAACGGTCTCGATATCGGCCGCGACGTGGCTAATGCGGCATTCGCCGACCTGCGCCAGGCTCGCGCTGGCGATGCCTGCCCGAAGTGCGGTGGTGCTATGGAGCTGTCGCGTGGCATCGAGGTGGGGCATGTGTTTGCGCTCGGCAAGCGATACACTGAGCCCATGAAGGTCGAATTTCAGGCTCAGGATGGCAAGCGAGATATTGCCACGATGGGTTGCTACGGCATCGGCGTGTCGCGCCTGGTGGCCGCCATCATCGAGCAGTGCCACGATGAGTCAGGCATTGCCTGGCCGGTTCAGGTCGCACCGTTCCAGGTGGCGCTGATCTCGCTCGGCCAGTCGGATGCGGTGCAAGACGCCGCCGGCAAGGCCTATGCTGAGTTTGCCGCCGCCGGCATCGAGGTGCTGTGGGACGAGCGTGGCGAGCGGCCGGGCGTGAAGTTCAAGGATGCCGAACTGATGGGTATTCCGCTGCAGGTGGTGATCGGCGAGCGCGGTCTTGCCGATGGTGTCGCCGAGGTGGCTCGCCGCTGCGAAGCCAAGCAGCCGGTGCAACTTTCCGAACTGACGGTGCATGTGCATGCGCTGGTGGGCGGAGTGCATTGAACCATTTGTCGGTGCTGACCGGGCGTCTGCGCGGTATCTCGCCGAAGTCGCTGCTGGCCGGGGTGCTGCTGGTTTGCTTTGCGATCAGTCTGCCGATCTGGATTGCCAGTACCCCGGAAGACAAACAACACCTGACCCACTCGACGGCGACGATGCAGATGGTCGAGCAGAGTGTGGGGTTGCTGGATCTTGAGCCGGAGGAGCAGGCGCAGCTGAAGGAGATGCTGAAGGAGCAACCCTCCGATACCAAACAGCCCGATTTCGACCAGCTGGTATGGACCAAGGATATCATCCAGACGATCCGGCCGTGGGTGGCTGACGAGTCGGAGGCGGAGGCCATCGCCAAGTGGGTCTACATCTACTCGGTCCGTTTCGACCTGTCGCCGGAGCTGATCCTCGGCGTTATCGCCGTGGAGTCGCGTTTCGACCATTTCGCCGTCAGCAACGTCGGTGCCGTCGGCCTGATGCAGGTGATGCCGTTCTGGAAGGAGCGGCTCGGTTCGAAGGATGACAACCTGCTGAAGATCGAAACCAATATCCGCTACGGTTGTGCCATCATTCGCCACTACGTGGACCGCTACAAGCGGATCGACAAGGCGCTGGCCGCCTACAACGGTTCGCTCGGCCAGCTCAAGTATCCGAACAAGGTGTTCGAGGCGATGAAGCAGTTCAAGGCGACGCCGCTGACCACCACCTCGCAGGCTTCGCTGACCGCCCACGGCTAATCGTCCGCTTGGCCTCAACGGTCGAGGCTTTTTTCGAATACCTCCCGGAACATCGTCGCCGTCAGCCGGCCGGTCTGCGTATTGTAGCGCGAGCAGTGATAGGAATCGGTCAGTAGCCGGCCATCGGGAAGCCGATGCGTTGCGCCATGCGCGAATTTCAGCGCACCGAGCGGCAGGCCGTAGGCACGCAGTACCGCATCATGGGCGATCTTGCCCAGCGCTAGCAGCCGGCAGTCATCCGGCAAGGCGGCAAGCTCGGCCTTCAGGTAGGAATTGCATTGCCTGATCTCGGCCGTTTCCGGCTTGTTCTGCGGTGGCAGGCATTTCACCGCATTGGTGATGCGCACCCCTTTCAGCACGAGGCCGTCGTCGATCGACTCGGAAACCGGTTGGTTGCTCAGCCCCAGATCGAACAGTGTCTGATACAGCAGGATGCCCGCATAATCGCCGGTGAAGGGGCGGCCGCTGCGGTTGGCGCCATGCAGGCCGGGGGCGAGGCCGACGATCAACAGCTGTGGGGACGCGTCACCGAAAGCGGGAACGGGGGCGCAGAAGTAATCGGGATGGGAGCTCTTCACCTCGGCCAGGAAGCTGGTGAGCCGCGGACAGGCGCGACAGTCGCTGCGGAAGGTCTCAGCCATGGTTGCCGATTGAGCGCAACTTTGCTGCGAGTTCGCGCAGTGCCCGGCCGCGGTGCGACACAGACGCCTTTTCGGCCGCCGTGGCCTCGGCGAAGGCCTTGCCTAGCTCCGGACAGTAGAAGAGCGGATCGTAGCCGAAGCCACCATTGCCCGCGGGTGAGCTGAGGATCTGGCCTTCGACACTGCCTTCTGCAGTCACCGCCCTACCATCGGGAAGGGCGAGGTTCAGCGCACAGACGAAACGGGCACGGCGATTGTCGGCCTGCAGCAGCAGCTGCAGCAGTCGGGCGTTGTTATCGGCATCGGTTGCATCAACACCCGCAAAGCGGCTGGAATAGACACCGGGAGCACCATCCAGCGCATCGACGCACAGCCCTGAATCATCGGCAAGTGCCGCGCAGCCGTTGGCGGCAGCAAATGCCTCCGCCTTCTTCCTGGCATTACCGGCGAAGCTGCCGGCATCCTCGACGACGTCCACGAAACGGGTGTCGGCCGCCGGCACGAACTCGATGCTGAGGCCGCCGAGGATCGCTTCGATCTCGGCACGCTTCTTGGCGTTGTTGCTGGCGATGACGAGCTTCAAGGTTCGGTGATCAGTGTTTCTCGACGGCGGCGAGTTGGGCTGCGGCGAGTTCGGCGATGCCCTTGTCGGCCAGCTGCTTGAGTGTCAGCACCTGTTCCCAGGCCAGCGGTTTATCCTCGGCAGTGGCCTGAATCTCGATGATGCCGCCCTGGGGCGTCATGACGAAATTGGCATCCATCTCCGCTTTCGAATCCTCGGAGTATTGCAGATCGAGCAACGCCTCGCCTGCGACGAAGCCGCAGCTGACTGCAGCGACCTGGCCGGTCAGCGGGTCAGCTGCCAGCGTGCCGTCGGCGAGCAGCCTGTTGACGGCCAGCCTGAGCGCCACCCAGGCGCCGGTGATGGCGGCCGTGCGTGTGCCACCGTCGGCCTGCAGTACGTCGCAGTCGATGCTGATGGTGCGTTTTCCGAGTTTGTCGAGGTCGGTAACGGCTCGGAGAGAGCGGCCGATCAGCCGCTGGATCTCGACCGTGCGGCCTCCCTGTTTGCCCTTCGCCGCCTCGCGGCTGCCACGGGTATGCGTAGCGCGCGGCAGCATGCCGTATTCGGCCGTCACCCAGCCGCGCTCGGTGTTGCGCAGAAACGGCGGCTGCGTCTCCTCGACACTCGCCGTGCAGAGCACGCGCGTGTGGCCGAAGCTGATCAGCGCCGAGCCCTCGGCGTAGCGGTTGAACAGGGTATCAATATGGACAGGGCGCAGTTCGGCTGCGCCGCGATCATCGCGCATCAATGGCTCCGGAGTCGGTTATTTCTTTTCCAGCCAGGCCTTCAGCTGGTCGGCAGCCATGACGCCGGCAAACATGCGGCCGTCGCCGGCGATCATGGTCGGCGTGCCGGAGATGCCCAGCTTCTGGGCCAGCTGCTGGATCTCGGCGATCGGCGTATCGCAGGTGCCGATGGTCGGAGTGGCATCTTCCAGCATCACCTTCATCATGGTGTCGTGACGGTCCTTGCTGCACCAGATCGCTTCGGCCTTGGCCTGGGCATGCGGATGGATCTGGGTCAGCGGGAACAGGAAGGTGTAGACCTTCACTCCCTTCATGTCCTTCAGCTCCGTCTCGAGCCGCTTGCAGTAGGGGCACTCGGGATCGGTGAAGACCGCGAGCTTGAGTTTGGCGTTCTTGTCGCCGGAGACAATCGCCTTGTCCAGCGGCAGCACCGACCAGTCGATGCGGTTGATATCCTCCAGCCGTTCGCGGGTGATATCGCGGTGCGTGGCGGTCTCGAACATGTGGCCGCCGGCGATCAGGTGCCTGCCTTCGGCATCGCTGTAATAAACGACATGGCCGACCTGGATTTCGTAAATGCCCTCCATGGGCGTGGGGCGGACGGCATCGATTTTGAGATCGGGGATGCCGGCGCGAATCTGCTGGGCAATGGCGGCGGGCGCTTCGTCACCGGCAGCTGCCGCGGGCAGCGGGGCCGAAAATGACGCCCACAGCGGCGCCAGAAGGGCGAAGGTCAAAAGGCGGTTACGCATGGCTCCTCCGAAAATGACAATTGCGATCGCGCATGATGCGTGCCTTAAGCAACGATGGGAAGGGTAAATCTTTGCTCTGCCGGAAGCCGGCGAACGCCTTGGCAGCGACATTCGTTCCAGTCTATAACCGCCCGACGGGAATAGGTTCACGCATGGGGGTCGGGAGGTCGTAATGAGTTCCTATCGGCTGGACGAACTGCAACGCGGTCAATGTGTCACACTGCTGGACGATATCCTGGAAAGCCCGGAGATCGTTGCCGCCGTTCTGGAGACGGCCGACGGCCCGCGCCTCGCCGCCTCCAACCGTGATCGCGGTGTCGATACCTTCCAGGTGGCGGCATTGAGTGCGATGCTCATCAGTCTCGGCAATTCATTGACCGGCAGCCGGACGCCGGCATCGCACGATGTCGCCATATGCGATCTCAAGGGCAGTCCCATGGTGGTACTGCCTGCCGGCAAGGCGCTGCTGAGCGTCATCGGTCGCAAGGGGGCCAACATGGGCTTGGTTGTCGGTATTGCCCGCAATGCGGCACCCAGGCTGGCCGAAATCATCGCCCGTGCACCGATCGATCGGCCCCGGGAGGAGAAAAAGGGGTTTGTATTCGATGCCGACGGTTTCACCGCCCGCGTCCTGAAGGATGTGGAAGAACGCAAGCATGGTTTGCCCGAGGGGGGATTGTGAGGGCGCCGCAGCCTTGAAATTAACGCAGGTCCGAGAGTAGTTCCTGGTTCCAGGCCGGGCTTTGCCAGTCCTGGACGCCAAGCCAGAGGTGTCGAATCTTGCCACTGGCGTCAACTGCGACAGTGGTTGGCAAGCCGCGGGCACCGACACCGTAGGCCTGCGATTCGTCGCTGACCAAGACCGGCAGGCTGATGTGCTGCTGTTGCAAGAAATCCACCGCATCCTGGCTGCGGCTGTCGAGCGAGACCGGGATGAAGGTGACGTTCGGATGCTTTTTCAGCCAGTCGGCCAGCTCCGGCATTTCACTGCGGCACGGAGGACACCACGACGCCCACAGATGCAACACGACCGCCTTGCCGCGGTACTCGGCCAGCGAGTGGGTTTTTCCGGCCTGATCCTGCCACTTGAAGTCGGTGGCCTGGGCGGGCAGGGCGCCGAGCAGCAGCACGGCCAGTACGATCAGCAGTCGTTGCATCGAGAACCTCCTGTTTCTCCGGCCAGTCTGCGGCCGGATGCCGATCTTGCAAGCCTTGGCATTCTTCCTATAGTCGGAAGCCATGCGCAGATTGGTGAGCCTGTTCGTATCGGTGGCACTGCTCGTGGTGAGCAGCGTGCCGCTGGTGTCGGCCAACGCCTGCGAGATGCCGGTGCCTGCGCAAGCCGCCAGGCATGCCGTACCGACGCACACCATAGCCCTACAAAGCCCAGCGATGCATGCCGGCCACTGCCATTGTGCAGCGCCTGCCGGCGACTGGCAGCACTGCTGCATCGAGTGCGGCTGCGGCTGTCATCGCAGCCTCGACACCTTGCCGCACCTGTTGGCGCCGCACAGCGCCGATAGCGGCGCCCGGTCCGGGATCGTGGCCAGCGAGCGGGCCGCAACCGTGGCGTCCGTACGTCCGCCTGTCCGCGAACTCGTCGTTATTTCGCCACCTCCCGACTTCTCCTGAAGCTCCGTTAAAGCCGGCCGGTGATGCACCGGCCCGTTCGTCGCGTCGTTCGATGCGTGGCGGCCTCGGGGCCGCCTGCATCCTCTGCCGCGAGCCTTGAGACAGAACATTCGGAGGACCGAATGAATAGGTTCGTCCGAAGGGAGAGGAGAATCAAAATCATGCAAACCTATTCCATGCGAATCATTGTCCGTTTGACGTTGCTGCTGGCAGCCTTGTTGGGCGGCGGCAATGCCCATGCCAGTTGCGGCAGCGCCCTTTGCTCGTTCAACAGCAACTGGAACGAGCTCGGCCAGACCATGTCGGGCTGGATGTTCGACCTGCGCTACAGCTACAGCATGGCCGATACCTTGCGTTCGGGATTGTCGAAAATCGTCGCCAACCCGACCGATCCGGCACTGGCCGGCGTCGAGGTGGAGAACCGCCGTACCATCAACCAGCTCGTCACCGCGACGCTGGATTACAACCACGACGAACACTGGGGTGTGTCGATGCAGCTGCCGTATGTGATGCGCAACCACAGCCATTCGATCGGCGATCCGAACCCGGCGCTGGTCGGCTACGAGAGCTTCGATGCCAAGGCGATCGGCGATATCCGCCTGATCGGCCGTTACCACTGGCTGCCGGCGACATTTTCCGACACCACGCTGGGAGTGAAATTCGGCGTGAAGTTGCCTACCGGCCGGCGGGACTTCGTCATCCAGCAGACCAGTGCCCTGCCCGGCGAGGTGACACTGCAGCCGGGCAACGGCAGTACCGACCTGATCGTCGGCGCGTACTGGAATCGGGTGGAGCCGGGCAGCGCCTGGAACTGGTTCGCCCAGGGCAGCTACGAGCACTCCGTGCACCATCTGGCCACATTCAAGCCCGGCGACAAGGTCAATGTCGATCTGGGAACACGCTACGATATCGGCCACGGTTTCGGGGCGTTGCTGCAGCTGAACGGGCTGTGGCTGGCCGAGGACAAGGGGCCATCTGCAGCGCTGACGGTGGGCGGCGTACCGAGCAGCGGTGGCAGCTATTATTCGCTGACTCCCGGTCTGACTTATGCCGCGACACCAGCCTCGCAGCTCTATGCCGTGGTACAGCTGCCATTCTACCAGCATGTCAACGGCGAGCAGCTCACCGCCGGTTATGCGCTTTCCGGCGGCATGCGGCTGCGGTTCTAGGCTGGAATCGCAGGGCCAGCCGCAGGGCAGTTGTTGCCCTGCGGCATGGCCAAGGCGGCAGGGAGTCGATACGATGGCGGATATGAAGAAGGGATGGATTGCGGCGCTGCTGGCGCTTGTTGTGGCAGGAGTTGCCGCAGCATTGTTGCTCAGGCCGTCGCAGCCGCCGATCCCGCCGGCGCTGCAAACGCTGGGCGGCGACTTCTCCCTGCAGTCGTCTGCCGGTGCGGTACGCCTGAGCGATTTTCACGGCAAGGCGGTCCTGGTCTATTTCGGCTATACCCATTGCCCGGATGCCTGCCCGATGGCGCTTGGCGTGATGGCCGAGGCGATGCGGCAACTGGACGCCCGCGAACAGGAAAAGGTGGCCGGCATCTTCATCAGTCTTGATCCGCGCCGCGATACGCCGGAACTGTTGCAGAAGTATGCCGGCTTTTTCGATCCGCGCATTCTCGGCGTCACCGGCTCCTCCACCGAGCTGGCCAAGGTGGCGGCGGACTGGCGCGTCAGCTACGAGGTGCCGGACAAGCCGGCCGATACGAACTACACGGTGTCCCATTCCACCTTCATTTACCTGGTCAATCCCGCCGGGAAGGTGGTGGCGCTGTTTGACGAAAAAACCGGCCCGGGTGAGATCGCCGGTACGATCCGCCGCTGGCTGGATTGAAATCATGAATCCATGGAGAGACTGGAATGAAAAAGATGTTGTTGATCGCCCTGCTGATGCTGCCGTTTTCGGCGGCGGCGGCGGAATTGCAGGTGAAGGACGGCTGGGTGCGGCTGGTGCCGCCGGTGGCCGATACGACGGCGGCCTACGTGACGCTGGCGAATCCCGGTGATGCGCCGGTGGTCATCGTCGGCGTGGCTTCGGATGTCGCGGGCATGGCGATGCTGCATGCCATGACAATGCAGAACGGGCGCATGGAAATGTCCGGGCTGGAGCGCCTGGAGGTGCCGGCACACGGCGAGGTCTCACTGGCGCCCGGCGGCAACCATATCATGCTGATGGAGCTGAAACATGCGCTTGCTGCCGGCGATGCGGTGGAACTGACGTTGCAATATGGCGACGGCACGACCCAGAAACTGACGCTGAAGGTTGTCGATGCGCGCGGCCATATGGGCCAGGGAATGGGAATGCACCACGGCGGCAACTGAATCTCCGCATTTCCTGCCGTTGCTGTGGCAGGTTTGCCGATCGGGCGTTGACCTGACTCCTCCCGCTTTCCATTATCGGGCTGACCGGCCATATCGTGCGCCGGTCGGTTCCTAGGGAGGGGTGCTGTGAATCTTTTTTCCAGGCTGAAACGGGGGCTCACGCGCAGTCGCGAATCGCTGTCCCAGCTCATGCCTAAATCGTCCGGTCCGGTTTCCGATGACGGCTGGCTGGATATCGAGGATGGCCTGATCATGGCCGACTGCGGCGCGCAGCTTGCCGCCGAACTTGTGGCCCGGGCGCGACGGGACAGGAACGATTCAATGCATGCCTTGCGTGAAGCGATGCTGGCGATGTTCGAGGCACCGAAGCCCGTCAACCAGCCGCCCAGCGGGCCGTTCGTGCTTCTGGTGGTCGGCGTTAACGGCACAGGCAAGACCACGACCATCGGCAAGCTGGCGACGATGTACCGGCAGCAGGGCAAGACGGTGCTGGTCGGTGCCGGTGATACCTTCCGGGCGGCAGCGGTCGAGCAGCTGGCGACCTGGGTGTCGCGTGCCGGCGCCGATCTGGTGCGCCAGCATGACGGCGCCGATCCCGCAGCCGTGGCTTTCGATACCGTGCAGCGGGGGATCGCCCGCGACTACGACGTGGTGATCATCGATACCGCCGGCCGTGTGCAGACCGACCGGGGGCTGATGGACGAGCTGGCCAAGGTGCGGCGCGTCATCACCAAGGCGCACCCCTCGACGCCGCACGAGGTGTGGCACGTGGTGGATGGCGGTACCGGCCAGAATGCCGTGGCACAGGTGGAGAAGTTCCGCGACGTGGCCGGCACCACAGGGCTGATCGTCACCAAGCTCGACGGCACGGCCAAGGGTGGCATCGTGCTGCAGTTGGCGCGGACCTTCCGCCTGCCGATCCGTTATGTCGGCGTGGGCGAAACGCTGGAGGATCTGATGCCGTTCGTAGCCGAGGAATTTGTCGACAGCCTGTTGCCGGCGGGATCGTCGTCGGGCAGTGGCAGCCAGCCCGGCTGAGGTTGTGAAACCGATGCAACCGCGGACTAAGCTAACGAGTATGGTTGAGGAGGATTCGATCTCGCCGCTGCGGTTGATCATCATCATGATGCTGGCGATCTTCGTTGCCGAAGCATTCGTGATGGCGGTCTTCTATCTATTCGGTGAGAGTCCGTCGCTGCTGTACGGCTTTCTCGATGCCGGGCTTCTGTCGCTGCTGGTTATCCCGCCAATGTACTATCTGATCTTCCGGCCGATGCGCCGGCAACATCGGCAGCTGCACCACAGCCAGCGCTGGCTGCAGACGATCACCGAGAATCTGCCCGAGGCGCTGGTCAGCACCGACGGCGAAAACACCGTGCTCTCCTTCAATCCGGCAGCCGAGCGGATATTCGGCTATGCAGCCGGCGAGATCATCGGACAGTCCGCTTCCCTGCTGATGGCGGGTGAGGCGGCCAAGCATCACGGCGCCTATATCCGGCGCTACCTGCAGTCCGGCGAATCCCGCATCATGGGACAGACACGCGAGGTGGAGGGCAAACGGCGTGACGGTTCGCTGTTTCCGGCCGAGATTCAGGTGCGCGAGATTGTGCTCGACGACCAGGTCTATTTCGTCGCCATGATGCGCGACATCACCCGGCAGAAAATGGAGCAGCAGCGGCGCGAACAGATGCAGGAGAGCATCGAGCGAGCCCAGCGGCTGGAGTCGCTCGGCGTGCTGGCCGGCGGTATCGCCCACGATTTCAACAACATCATTGCCGCCATCATGGGCAACGCCGAACTGCTCGGCATTTCCATCCGTGAGGGCGGCGACGATATCGACGAGTGCCTCGACAATATCGGCAAGGGTTGCAACCACGCCGCCGATCTTTGTCGCCAGATGCTGGCCTATGCCGGCCGGGGCAAATATGTGCTGGAGAACGTGAATGTTTCCGTGATGCTGGCGGAAATGGAGAAGCTGATGCGCGTGTCGATCCCGCGTTCCATCGAGATCGAGAAGCATCTGCAGACCGACCCGCCGGTGATCCATGCCGACCGAACGCAGATGGAGCAAGTGATCCTGAACCTGTTGACCAATGCCGCCGAGGCGATCGGCGACAAGGAGGGGGGGCGAATCGGAATCGACTGCCGCAAGGTCGATCTGACCACTGCCGATGTGGCAAAAATCGAGCATGGCGAAGGACTGCATCCTGGCCCTTACGTACGCATCGAGGTGAAGGACAATGGCTGCGGCATCCAGCCGGAGGATCTGCCGCGGCTGTTCGAACCCTTCTTCACCACCAAGTTCACCGGCCGCGGGCTGGGCATGAGTGCAGTCCTTGGCATTCTTCGCTCACATCGCGGCGGCATCAGCATCGACAGCGTGCCCGGCGAGGGGACGACGATGCGGGTCTTCTTCCCCACGCTCGACAACTACCCGGCCAAGGTTAAGTCACCGGAGACTGTCGAAACGGTCGGCAACTGGCGGGGTGTCGGTACGGTGCTGGTCGTGGACGATGAGTTCCAGCTGCGCTGCATGGCCTGCAAGATGCTGACGCACATGGGCTTCAACACGCTGACCGCCGAAAACGGCGAGCAGTGCCTGGATATCGCCGGTGACCAGCGGCAGCGCCTTGCCGCCGTGCTGCTCGATCTCACGATGCCGGTGATGGGTGGCGAACAGGCGTATCTGGAACTGCGCAGGCGTTACCCCGAGCTGCCGGTGCTGATCGCCTCCGGCTTCGGAGAATCGACGCTCGAGGAGGTGTTCGGCGATCGCGCTCCGGATGCCTTTGTCTCCAAGCCGTTTCACTACACCGATCTGCAGCGGGCCATGAAAGCGACTTCCCGCGTGCCGCCGGAGATGCCGCCACGCAAGTAACGTGGTGGTCGGCCGCTGAAGAAAGG
>DATLWR010000176.1:0-1934 GCA_035576205.1 Mariprofundaceae bacterium | reverse complement strand
CGCAGCATCAAACCCAGAACCTGGTCACGCAGGTCATCCAGCATGATACCGCGGCGCTCCTGCTCGTAGCGGACCTCTTCGACGAAGCGCTGTGATCTGGCGACCTCCCTTTCGAGAGCCATGTCCATTTGCTTGATGGCGCGTACACGATCCTCGGCGCTGGCAAACGACTGGGCATGGAAGCTTCCCCAATTCCGTTTCAGCTGCCGCAGTCCCCGCAGCACCTCGCGCATTCTCGACTCGACCAGTTCACTGCGGTTCTTTTCGGTACTGAGCTCGATCACCTGATTGGAGAGAGCCTCGACGCGCTCCGCATCCACACGCAGATAACGTCCGGAGCCCTGCCGGCGCCCCTGTGTCTTCATCTCGACCTGGGATACGTCCGGCCGGAAATTGCCCGGATCCTCGAGAATCGCGGCGGCTGCGGCAACGGTCTCGGCATGGGTTGTGGTGGCAGCAAGCGCGGCCATTTCCTCTTCGACTTGCGGCGCGCCTTCCTCCGCAACGGCAGCAATCGCCGGTTCTACGGCAACCTCAGCCGGTTCCACCTGGGTGCGCCGTTCCGCTTTCCAGGCCTCGGCCTCCTCGGCACCGATTACGAGCGGTTCTGTTTCGATACCCCCCGGCATTTCGAGGAACTCAACGGCAAGCTCTTCATGCTCGGGAGCAGCTGCCTCCTCAGCGCTCCCGGCCGCCTCAGCTGCCGGCGCCGTTTCGACCTTGGACGCCTTCAGCTCTGTGAACGTTTCGCGCAACGGACCGATCTCGAGCGGCTGTTTCCCCTCCTGATCCTCGAAACGGACCTTCAGGTGATCGTGCAGATCGAACAGGAACTGCACCATTTGTGGCGTACGGGCAGCCGGCTGCTCGATCAGGTACTCCATCGCATCTTCGAACAGGTGGGCAACATTGCCGACATCCTGAACGCCGAGCATCAGCGCCGACCCCTTGATGGTATGCGCATCCCGCCGCAGTGATATCAGGCCTTCGGCATCCAGCGAGCCGGATTCGAACGCCACCAGTTTCTGGTTGATGGATGCAAGCCTTTCCCTGGCTTCATCAAAGAATGACGCCAGGAAATGAGATAAATCGAAGCCGGACACGGTTTGGCCTAATCAGTCGTCAGATCAGACGCTGCAGGTCATCAGCCACTTCATTCAGGCGGAAGGAAGCATTGCGGGATTTCACCATCTGGGCGGCGGAATCCTTCAGCAGGTCGGAAATCTGCTGCATGGCGCGCAGGAAATCCTCGTTACTTTCATTCTGCCTGCTGGTCGCCTGGGCAATGGTCCGGACCGCCTGACTGGTCTTGGACGACATGTTCTGCATCTTCTGCAGCACGTCACCGGCCTGACGGGCAATATCCACGCCCTTGCCCACTTCCTTGATGCCTTCGCGCGTCACGTCGACGGATTCCTGCGTGGACTGGTGCACCTCGTTCACAACGGTCTGAATCTCTTCGGTGAACTCGCGCGTACGGTCGGCCAGACGTCGCACCTCGCTGGCCACAACGGCGAAGCGCTTGCCGAATTCGCCGGCTGCCGCCGATTCGATCGAGGCGTTCAGTGCCAGCAGATGGGTCTCGTCGGCGATTTCCTGCAGCGAATCGACCGACTCGAGAATCTGCTCGGCCTTCTGGCCGGCGAAGGTCACCTTCTCGGCAATGGAGTCCACCTCTTCGCGAATCTGACGCATGGACTCGATAGCGGCGGCCACGGCACGCACACCTTCGTTGGCCGAACTTGCCGTTGCCTCGGCGATCTTTTCCACACTGGCGGAGGTGGCTGCGATCTTCCGCGATGCGTCGGACATCTGACGCAGTTCGATGGCGATCTGCTCCACCGACTTCGACTGGGTATCCGCAGCATTCGCCTGCTGGTCCACGGCCTGCAGGATCTCCGCGGAGGTCTGGGTCACATTGCGGGCCACATCGG
>DATLWR010000175.1:0-7401 GCA_035576205.1 Mariprofundaceae bacterium | reverse complement strand
GCAGACGTTCACTGATATCGGTGATATCCGCGTCGACGATGCCGCCTGGGAAACCTTCTTCACCCTGCGCGAACAGGCCAACACGGCACTCGACCTGGCCAAGAAGGAGAAGGTGGTGGGCTCCTCCATCGCCGCTTCTGTCACCGTGCCCGGTCTTGCCAGGCTCGATGCCGATACCTTTGGGGAGGCTTGGGAACAGCTGTTCATTGTCGCCAGAGTGAGCGATGGCGATGCCCTGCGGGTGTCAGCCGCCGACGGTGTGAAGTGTCCGCGCTGCTGGAATGTCGGTGCACCGGCTGAGCCGCAGCACGAGGTCCACGGCCAGCTCTGCTGCCGTTGCTTCGAGGTGGTCACCGCTTGATCAGCCGCACTCAGGGCCAGATCGGCCTGTTCGTGCTGCTGCTGGCGATCGACCAGCTCAGCAAGTGGTGGATCCGGCAACCGGATTTTCACCCCATCGTGGTGATTGACGGCTTTTTCAATATCGTGCGCGCCTTCAATACCGGCGTCGCCTTTTCGATATTCGCCGACCTGCCCGAAACATGGCGCGCCTATTTCCTGCTCGGCATCACCATCGGCATCGCCTTCGCCGTGCTGTTCTGGTGGCTGAAGGAGCGCACGCATCAGGGGCTGACCTCCTGGCTGCTGGTGCTGATCCTCGCTGGAGCGGCCGGCAACATCTGGGATCGAGCCCAGCTCGGTTATGTCGTCGACTTCATCCAGTGGTATGTGGTGATCGGCGGCAAGGCCTATACCTGGCCGGCCTTCAACATCGCCGACTCCTGCATCTCCGTCGCCGTCGTCCTGCTGCTGATCACCAGTCTGCGGAAAAGATAATGTCGGCAACCGGCCGCGCATGGATTCTGTGGGCGCTGCTGTCGGCAGCGAGTTTCGCGGTCATGGGCGGCTGCGTGCGGGTAGCCAGCGAAGCCCTGCCACAGTCCGAGGTGGTCTTCTTCCGCAACTTTCTGGCGCTGCTGTTCCTGATGCCGCTGCTATGGAATCAGGGTGTCAGCCTCAGAACCGACGTCTTCGGCTTGCATCTGGCACGCAGTGGCCTGGGTCTTACGGCCATGTATCTCTATTTTTATGCCCTTGTGCACCTGCCGCTGGCCAGCGCCATGCTGCTGAATTACACCTCGCCACTGTTCATCGCAGTCATCGCCGTGCTGTGGCTGAAGGAGCGCTGGACACGGCCGCGCATCATGGCCCTGCTGCTCGGCTTTGCCGGGGTACTGCTGCTGTTCAATCCTGGTTCGGAGGTCGCCTCGCTCGCCGGCCTGCTGGGGCTTGCCTCCGGGGCATTCGCCGGCCTGGCGCTAGCCACCGTCAAAAAGCTGTCGGCCAGCGAACCGGCGGTACGCATCGTCACCTGGTTTGCATTGCTCTCCAGCCTGATTTCCGCCGTACCGATGCTGTTCGAGTTCCGCTGGCCGACGGCGGAGCTGTGGGCCTGGCTGGCGGCCGTCGGGCTGTTCGCCAATCTCGGCCAGCTCGGCCTGACCATCGCCTACAGCAAGGCGGCGGCCACCCAGGTATCGCCGCTCAGCTATTCCAGCCTGATCTTCGCCGGTATCGTCGGCTTTCTGGCCTGGGGCGAGCTGCCGGACACGCTCGGCCTGTTCGGCACCATTCTGGTGGCGCTGGCCGGCATCATGGTGGCCCGCGAACGCAGCGAACCGCTGCCTGTGCCTCCGAGCACGGTTCCGGCCGTCAACCCGCAGGAATCGAAACTCTAGAAGCCGGGAGAACCTCAGCGCTCCTGCGGCTTCTCCTTCTTCCTGCTCCTCTTCTCCGGTTTCATACGGATGCCGAACATCAGCTTGGCCACATCCCGGAAATGCCTGGCGTAGTGGATAGTCAGCCCCTCCAGCACACTCTTCGGCAGTTCGGCGATGTCTACCTCGTTGGCGATCGGCACAATCACTTCCGTAACCCCCAACCGCTTGGCGGCCAGCAGCTTTTCGCGGATGCCGCCGATCGGAAGCACCTCGCCGGTCAGCGTCAGCTCGCCGGTCATGGCGATTTGTGCCGGCGGCGTATCCAGTGCCAGCGACAGCAGTGCCGTCGCCATGGTGATGCCGGCCGACGGCCCGTCCTTCGGCACCGCTCCCTCAGGCACATGCAGGTGCAGGAACGCCTTGTCGAAGAAATCGGCCGGTGCCCGGAAACGCTCCAGGTTGGCGGTGATGTAGGAGTAGGCGATCTCTGCCGATTCCTGCATCACCTTGCCGAGCTGGCCGGTAATCTTCATGCCGCGCCGGTCGTGATGGGCGATCGTGGCTTCCAGGGTCAGCGTCGTGCCGCCCAGCGCTGTCCAGGCAAGGCCCGTAGCCAACCCCACCCCCACCTTGATCGCCTCTTCTCGGAAACGAGGCTTGCCGACGAACTCCTCGAGATCGCCCACACCGATATGGATGGGTGCCAGCGATGGCTTCTCGGCCAGCTTGCGCGCTACCTTGCGCAGGATCTTCTTCAACAGCTGCTCCAGCTGGCGCACCCCCGGCTCGCGGGCATAGTCCTCGACAAGATGCGACAGTGCTGCCTTGGTCAGCGTCACATCCTTGGCGGTCAGGGCATGCGCCTCCAGCTGTGCCGGCCACTGGTGCTTGCGGCCGATCTCCATCTTCTCACTGGCCATGTAGCCGGGCAGCCGGATGATCTCGGCCCGGTCCAGCAGCGGTGGCGGTACCGTATCGAGCTGGTTGGCGGTGAGCAGGAACAGCACCTGCGACAGGTCGAAACGCACATCGAGATAATGGTCCATGAAGTCGCGGTTCTGCTCGGGATCGAGCACTTCCAGCAGGGCCGAGGCCGGATCACCGCGAAAATCGGTGCCGATCTTGTCCACCTCGTCGATCATGATGACCGGATTGGCCACTTCCACCCGTTTCAGGGCCTGCACGATCTTGCCGGGCATGGCACCGATATAGGTACGGCGATGGCCCTTGATCTCCGCCTCGTCGCGCATGCCGCCGACCGAGAAGCGGTAAAACGGCCGCGCAATGGCATCGGCGATCGCCTTGCCGAGCGAGGTCTTGCCGACGCCCGGCGGGCCGACAAACAGGATGATCGAACCGCTGACCGTCTTCTTGCGAGAACCGACAGCGATGAACTCGAGGATGCGCTCCTTGACGTCATCGAGCCCAGAATGATGCCTGTTCAGCTCTTTATCAGCGGCCTTCAGATTGTAACGGTCGCGACAGGTGATTCCCCAGGGCAGGCTGGTCAGCCAATCCAGATAGTTCCGCGACACGCCGTACTCCGGCGAACCGGTATCGAGCATCGACAGCTTCTTCAGCTCCTCGTCGAAGGCCTTGCCCGCCTCCTCGCTGAAGGTCAGTTTCCTTGCCCGCTTGCGGAAATCCTCGATCTCCTTGTTGCGCGGATCCTGGTCCATTCCCAGCTCGCGCTGGATTTCGGCCAGCTGCTCCTGCAAAAAGAACTTGCGCTGCTGTTCCGACACGCGTTCGTTGATATTCTCGCGGATGCGGCTCTGCACCTTGCTGACGTTCATCTCGCGGTTCAGCAGGCTGATCACCTTCTTCATGCGGTCGAAGATCGGGTAGGTCTCGAGGATATCCTGCAAATCCTCACGGCTTGCCGTGGTCAGGCTGGCAGCGAAATCGGCCAGCCGGTTCGGCTCGTCGACACCGAAGCGCGAGGCGAACAGGCGCAACTCCTCCTCGTAGAGCGGATTGTGCTTCAAGAGCTCCTTGATCGTGTTGATAATCGCCACGGTATAGGCGCGCAGTTCGATGTTGTCCTTGTAGGAAGTCTCCGCATGATAACGGACCGCCACACGGATGGGGTTGTCGTTGCTTACAAAATGCTCGATACGGAATCGGCGCAGGCATTCGACCACCAGATGCAGCCCGTGCCCCTGAATCTCGACCGCCTTGGCCATGCGTGCCACGACACCGACATCGTAGAGATTATCCGGGGCGAATGGCTTGTTCTCGTCGCGCACCAGCACCAGGCCGACATACTGCTCGTGATGCTTGGCCATCTCCTTGACGACCTCGGCCATCTCGCTGCCTTCGTAGACCAGTGGTACCACCAGGCCCGGGAACAGCGGCCGGTTGGAGAGCGGCAGAATAATCAGGTGCGGGGGAAGCGCCTGGTCGGCCGGCAGAAGACCGCCGCTGCCACCGCTGTTGTTATCGACGATTTCGGGATCGTGCACGGTATCGTTCATTAGCTGTTTTTAAGGTAAGGCTCAGCTTCTTTCAAGGCTTGAATTCGATGATGAGCAACCCCACATTAACGCCACACCATTGCAAGGAGAAAGAATACCATGCGTTCACTCAAGGGCCTCGGCCTGCTGATCATCACCAACCTGCTCGTTTTCCTGACACTGGTCATCAGCGGCAACATTCTCGTCCACTTCGTCCTGCCGGCCTTCGGCATCGACGTGCGCAACAGTTTCAATTCCTACCAGCTGGTCTGGGCGATGGTATTTGGCTTCGGCGGCGCCTTCATCTCGCTGTTCATGTCCAAGACGCTGGCCAAGAGCGGTATGCGTATGCAGCAGGTCACGCAGCCCTCCACCCCGAAGGAGCAACTGGTCTACGGCACCGTGCAGGAGCTGGCGCGGCACGAAGGCATCAAGATGCCGGAGGTCTGGGTCTACTGGGACGACACCCCCAACGCCTTCGCCACGGGTCCCTCCCGCAACAACTCGATGGTCGCCGTTTCCTCGGGATTGGCGATGAATCTCACCGACGACGAACTGCGTGCCGTGCTGGCGCACGAAGTCGGGCACATCGCCAATGGCGACATGGTGGCCACCACCCTCCTACAGGGGTTGATGAACACCTTCGTCTACTTCCTGGCAAGCGTCATCGCCCGCATCGTCGCCAGTGCCGGCTCGCGCAACGGCGAAACCAACACCCTGCTCTACTTCATCGTCGACATCGTGTTGCAGGTCATGCTGTCGGTTCTGGCCCAGATCGTCGTCTGCTGGTTCTCCCGTCGCCGCGAATTCCGTGCCGATGCCTATGCGGCCAGGGCGCTGGGAGCCGAGCCGATGATCCGTGCTCTGCAGAAGATCGATGCGCTGGCCCACCAGACCGCTGCCCAGCAGGCTGAGGTGCCCGCCGAGCAGGATGCGCTTGCAACCATGAAGATCTACGCCGCCCACGGCCGCATCATGGGCATGTTCGCCACCCATCCGTCGATCGAGGCACGCGTGGCAGCCCTGCGCAACCTGAACCGCCTGCAGTAATTCCCGATAGGGGCCGGCAACGGCCCCTGTCATCAACCGACGGGTGGCAGGCGGTAAAACCACCCTCTATAGTCGGGAGTGATGCCACACCAGACCGCGGCCATACTCGTCATCGGCAACGAAGTGCTCTCGGGTCGCACGCGCGATGCCAATGCCTGGCTCGCGGCCCAGAAATTTTTCGACCGCGGCTGCAGGCTTGCCGAGATCGCCATCGTTGCAGACAGCCATGAGACGATCGTCGATACACTCAACCGGCTGCGCAACCGTTATGACGCCGTCATCACCTCGGGCGGCATCGGCCCGACGCACGATGACATCACCATGGATGCCGTTGCTGCCGCCTTCGGGGTAGAACTCATCGAACACCGCTTTGCACTGAAGCTGATGACGGAACGTTATGGGGAAAGCGGCCTGACCGAAGGCCGCCGGCGCATGACGCGGGTACCGAAAGGATCTGAACTGATCCGCTGCGAGAAATCGATCGCACCGGGTGCCCGCATCGGCAATGTCTACGTGCTGGCCGGTGTGCCCGACATCTTCGCCTCGCAGCTCGACAGCATCCTGCCCGATTTCGGCGAACGGCCATTTCGTCGCCAGGAGATCGATGTAGCCCTGCCCGAGAGTGTATTCGCGGCCGGCCTGGCCGCCGTGCAGGCGCGTTTTGCCGATGTGGAGATCGGCTCCTATCCGGGCCGTTGCGGGCCTGATCCGTGCGGCAAGATCTGCCTCAGCAGCCAGTCGCCGGAAAGGCTGGCGACAGCGGCGGCCGAGGTCGAAACGATGCTCGCAGAACTCGGCAACCAGCCGTAAGCGTTACGCCTCTTTCACCTCGATGACCGGAATCAGGCGCATCGGTTTCACCGGCGCTTCGGCCAACTTTTTCTGCACCGCCACCTCGTCGCAGTCGGCAAACTTGGCGCAGTGGACGCAAACCGTCCAGATCTTGTGCGGGAAGCTCTCCTTGGAAACCACTTCGTAACCCTGGCGGAGGAAAAAGCCGGTCACGTAGGTCAGGGCGAATACCGTCGCGATGCCGAGCCCCGCCGCCCACTTCTCGCAGGCCTCGACCAGTAGCGAGCCGATACCATGATGCTGCGTATCGGCATCGACCACCAGCGAACGGATCTCGCCGAGGCTGGAGGTGTAGACGTGCAGGGCCACGACGCCGGCCAGCCGGCCGTCGTACTCGGCGACCAGAAACTCCTGCAGATGCTGGAAGATGTCATCGATACTGCGTGGCAACAGCACCCGCTTTTCGGCATGCGGCAACAGCAGCGCGTGGATCGCCTCGACGTCGCCGGCCTCGGCGCTGCGGATACAAATGTTGTGCGGCATCAGCGCACCTCCGCACCGCGCGCCAGTAAGCGGGCGGCATGCTCCAGCCCCTCCTGGTCGGCACCGCCCAGCATGCGGGCGATCTCCTGCTGCCGTGCCGTCGCATCCAGTTCTTCCAGCCGGGTCACCGTGCGCCCCTCCTTCTCCTGCTTGCGGATCACCACCTGCCGGTCGGCAGAAGCCGCCACCTGCGGCAGATGCGAGATGACGAAAACCTGCCGCTCCCGACCCATTGCCACCAAGAGCTCGCCGACACACCAGGCCGTCTCGCCACCGATGCCGGTATCCGCCTCGTCGAACACGGCGATATGCGGCATGTTGCGCAATGCACCGCAACCCTTCAGTGCCAGCACCAGCCTGGATAGCTCGCCGCCGGAGGCGACCGAAGCCAGCGGCCGCCACGGCTCGCCCGGATTCGACATCACCATCGCCTGCACCGCATCCCAGCCGTGCAGACCCCAGCCCGATTCCGACTCGGCCGGCGCCACCTCGAAACGCACCTGCATGCCGGCCAGCGCCAGCCGGTCGAGGAACGGTCGCATCTCCCCGACCAGCGATTCGCCCGCTTCTTTCCTCGCCTCGCTCAGTGCCGCCGCCGCCCTGCGGTAGGCGTCGGCCGCCTCGGCCAGTGCCTTGTTCAGGCTCGCCTCATCCCAGCCGGCGGTATCGAGAGCGGAGAGCCGCTCCAGCCATTCTGCCGCCAGCGCCAGCAGCCCCGCCTCGTCGGTCTTGTGGCGGCGCATCGCCTCGTGCAGCCGCAGCAGCCGCTCCTCGGCCGCCTGCAGTGCGGCTTCATCGAACGACGCATCCAGCACACCGCGCAGACCATGCCCGGCCTC
>DATLWR010000174.1:0-5622 GCA_035576205.1 Mariprofundaceae bacterium | reverse complement strand
GTGGCGACGGTGACGGCGCTGGAGGATTGCACCACCGAGGTGATCAGCATGCCCGAGGCGATACCGGCCAGCGGCGTGCGGGTCGAGTTGGCCAGGATGCGGCGCAGCGAATAGCCGGCCGCGAGCTTCAGCCCCTCGGTCATCAGGTGCATGCCGAGCAGGAACAGTCCGATACCGCCCAACAGTCCGTTGATCATCGCCGTCATGCCTTGCGCCTCTCCCCCGAAGCGGGCGATCTCCCGCCGCTATCCCGGTTATACGCCGGGCGGCCGCGGTTCAGCAAGCGTTTTCGCGATTATTCCAGCGCGCCGCCGCAGCTCGATCCCTGCCCTGCCGTGCAGCCGTAACAGTGGTCCATGACGACGATCGGGCTGCCTTCAAGGCTCTGGCCCAACAGCTGCGACAGGTGCGTCTTCGGCCGGCCGGCATGCTGCAGCGGCAGGCCGAGCATCTGGTTGAAGTCGCAGTCGTAGAGATATCCCTGCCAGTCCACACTGACGAGCGTCCGGCACATCACCGCCTCGAGATTCTCCGGTCGGTAGGCATCCTTCAGCAACTGCATGTAGGCCTCGAACTGGCCCTTGGAGAGCAGCCAGCTTCCGAAGCGCTTGATCGGCATGTTGGTGATCGTGAACAGCCGGTCGAAGACGATGCCGTGCTGCTCGACAAGCTCGCGCTTGTAGGCCGCCTCCAGCGCCTCCTGTTCGGGCGGCAGCGAGGCGCCGGCGGGATTGTAGACGAGGTTCAGTTTCAGCTCGCCGCCTCGCCCGTAGCCCAGCGCATTCAGCCGCTTCAATCCCGCGATGCTGCGCTCGTAAACCCCCTTGCCGCGCTGGGCATTGACGTTCGACTCCAGGTAACAGGGCAGCGAAGCGACGATCTCCACCGATTGCGACGCCAGGAATCCGGCCAGATCCTCGCCCCCCAGGGGGCCCTCTCTTCCTTCGGAATTCACCTCGCACCCCGGCTCCTCGAGGATGGTGAGGTTGCAGCGGTCGGTCACGGCGACCCCCAACGTCCGTGCCTCTGTCACCAGTTGCCGGAAATGCGGGTTCATCTCCGGCGCGCCACCGGTGAGATCGAGGCGTGCAACTCCTGAAACCGCAAGGAAATCGAGCACGGCACGTATCGTCGCCGCATCCATCACCTCGCTGCGACGGGGCCCGGCGTTCACATGGCAGTGGATGCAGGTCTGGTTGCAGAGGTAGCCGAGATTGACCTGCAGCGTTTCCAGCCGGCCACGCGTCAGCGGCGGGAAATCGGTCGTTTGCAGAAGTGGCAGTGTCGCGTGCATGGGATCCCTCCGGCGGAATATGCCAGTGGTCGTGTCGAGACCGCAATCCTTACGCCCCTGCAAACCTTGCGCCGGCCGGCCGACAACGTAATATCCTCCACCTTGGTTTGATGGGGCTTGCGCCCGCTGGAGAGATCAATGGGAACCGATACAATTCCGACGGCCGTTCGCCCGATCAGCCCGACAGCGATGTGCGAATGAGCAACGTCAAGGCCCTGCCGGGCGCCTTTCCCCTGCATGAAAACCGCGATTTCCTGCGCGAAAGCGAATGGGTGATCCTGAAACTGCTCTGCCGCCCGCTCGATTCGCTGCAGGGCGAACAGCCCGAAACGCTCTCCGCCGCCACCGGCGGCCAGATCTCGGTCGAGCGCTGCGACGAACTGATCCGCATCGTACGCATCGGCAAGTTGCCGGGGCTTGGCAGCTGGATTGCCCGCATCCTGGCCGAAAACGGCTTCGACGATCACGATATCCGCAGCCGCGATGCCGCCGACGTCACCGCCAAGGTGAATGCCCGTGCCGGCTATCCGCTGTGCAACGATGCCACGACGCGCGCACTGGCTGCTTTGCAGCTACAATGGAAAGGCGCCGGACTGGCGACAAAGGACGACTGACCATCCATGACTGAACGCATTCTCGTTACCGGCGGCGCCGGCTTCATCGGTGCCAACATCGCTGCGGCGCTGACCAAGCGTCCGGGCACCGACGTCGTCGTCGTCGACGATTTCTCCTCCGGCGACTGGCGCAACCTGATCCATGTCGACTGCGAGGTGCGTGCCGCCGATTGCGACGATCCCGCGCTGCTCGACGAGATCGCCATCGGCAAGTTCTCGGCTATCTTCCACGAGGCGGCGATCACCGACACGACCATTCTCGACCAGCGGCTGATGGTCGAGGCGAACACCAACGCCTTCGCCTCCATTCTCGCCGCCAGCTGCGCCTCCGGCACCCGCGTCGTCTACGCCTCCTCGGCCGGCACCTACGGCAACTCGCCGGCGCCAAACGCCATAGGCAAGGGCGAGATTCCCGAGAATATCTACGGCTTCTCGAAGCTCGCCATGGATCGTGTCGCCAGGCGCTGGTACGACCGCCACCCGGCGCCGATCGTCGGCCTGCGCTACTTCAACGTCTACGGTCCCGGCGAGCATCACAAGAACGAGAAGAGCGGCAACAGGACCGCCTCGATGATCCTGCAGCTCTACGAGCAGGTGAAGGCCGGCAAGCAGCCGCGCCTGTTCAAGCACGGCGAGCAGATGCGCGATTTCGTCTATATCCGCGACGTCATCGATGCCAACCTCGCCGCCCTCGCCGCCGGCCGTTCGGGCGTCTGCAATGTCGGCTCCGGCAAGGCACGCACCTTCAACGATATCGTCACCATTCTGGGCGAGGAGCTCGACAGCCAGCTGGTTGCCGAATACTTCGACAACCCCTTCCCGTTCTACCAGATGCATACCGAGGCCGAGATGGAAGCCACCTTCGACCTGTTGAACTGGCAACCGGCGTGGCCGCTCGAAGAAGGCATCGCCGACTATGTCCGGCTGCTGGAGAAGGGCCACCGCGGCCCGCTGGAGACCGCATGAAACGTCTGCTTCCCATCCTCGCCATCGCTGCCCTCGCCGGCTGCATGAAGGAGCCCGTCCATCAGGGCAATGTGCTCAAGGAAGGGGATATTTCCCAGATTCAGGTGGGCGACTCGAAATTCCACGTCGAATCCGTGCTCGGCTTCCCGATCCTGAAAAGCGCCCTGCACCCCAACCGCGTCGACTATGTCGAGGAGTACGACGACAAGCAAAGCGGCAAGCGGCTGACGCGCGGGGTCGAAATCACCTATGACGACGCCTTGCGGGTCACCGATGTGCACCGCTTTGGCGACTGGAGGTAACCATGGCCCTGCGACCCCCCGGCAGCCGTTCCAATATCGACCTGCTCATCTTCGGGGCGCTCGCCATGGTACAGGTGATCCTGCTGATCGGCGGCCACGTGCTGGTCGGCTACGTGCTGCTCGAAAACTTCGGCATCGGCAAGGGCATGGCCGATGCCTCCAAGCTGACCGGCCTGCCGGTCGGAGCACTTTGGCTGCTGGTCGCCGCCACGCTCGTCATGGACGGCTGGATCTTCTATCACAAGCGTCTGGAACGGAAAAAGGCCCTGCAGCGCTAGGATTCCCTGCGCTTACCTGCGCAGATAGATCGTGAAATCGTTGTCGAGATAGTCGTCGACCAGCCGGCAGTCGTCGCTGATGCGGCGGCACTCATCCAGGATCTTCTGGGGTTGGAAGGTTTGCAGTTCAAGGCGCGCAAAACCCCAGCGGTAGCGGTCATCGAGCAGATTAAAGGCCACCCCCTTGCGGCATAGCGCGAACATGTGACTCACCACCCTCAGCACGTAACCGATGCCGCCGGGCATCGGCCAGTTCAGGGTGCCGGAGAGCACCACCCAGTCGAAGCTCGCTTTCGGGGCCAGCGCGAACGGCTCGCCGCAAACCAGCGGCAGGCCGGGATGCAGCCGCCGCGCCTCGGCCAGGAGGTCGGGCGACAGGTCGAGCCCTGTATAGTTCACCTGTATACCGCGACCGTTCAGCCAGTCGTAGAGGTCGGCGAAGCCGCAACCGACATCGAGCAGCGAATCGCCGCTCTCGATGCCGATACCGGCCAGGGCACCGAATCGGGCCAGTTGCGCCTCCTTGCTGCTCCAGAACAGCGCCTCGTGGCTGTGGCCGTAATGCCGCAGGTTGCCGCGATAGCTGGCGATGATGCGCCGGCGCAGCAAATCATCCATGCCTTACGCCCGTGAAGCCGCCTGGCCACCACGCCGGCGACGACGCCGACGCGAGGAGTTGCCGCCCGGCCGCGGCGGATTGCCCGGATGCGCCTGGCGATTGCGGGAATGCGGATGCGACGGACGCGGCCGCTCGTCTTCATCGGCCTCGGAGAGGGTCGCCGGATCGGGCACGAAACCTTCCACCTCGACGACAGGAATCTTCTTCTTGATCAGCCGCTCGATGCCGGAGAGCAGCTTCAGCTCGTCGTGGCAGACCAGGCTCATCGCCTCGCCGGAATTACCGGCACGACCGGTGCGGCCGATGCGGTGCACGTAATCCTCCGGCACGTTCGGCAGCTCGTAGTTCACCACATGCGGCAGCTGGTCGATGTCCAGACCACGTGCGGCGATATCGGTCGCCACCAGCACCCGCACATCGCCCTGCTTGAAGCCGGCCAGCGCCTTGGTACGCGCCGTCTGGCTCTTGTTGCCGTGAATGGCGGCGGCATTGATGCCGTCCTTGCCGAGCTGCTCGGAGAGGCGGTTGGCGCCGTGCTTGGTGCGCGTGAAGACCAGCACCTGCCGCCAGTCGCCGCTGGAGATCAGGTGCGACAACAGGGCGCGCTTGTGCGACTTGCCGACCAGATGCACCACCTGGTTCACCTGCCCGGAAGTCTCGTTGCGCGCCACCTCGACCAGCACCGGCGAACGCAGGATGCCGTTGGCGAGCTTCTTGATGTCGTCGGAGAAGGTCGCCGAGAAAAGCAGGTTCTGGCGGTTCTTCGGCAACAGCGCCAGCACCTTGCGGATGTCGTGGATGAAGCCCATGTCGAGCATGCGGTCGGCCTCGTCGAGCACCAGCATCTCCACTTTCGACAGGTCGGCCGCCTTCTGGCCGGCCAGATCGAGCAGGCGGCCCGGCGTGGCAATCAGGATATCGACGCCACGGCGGAGCTGATCGATCTGCGGGTTGATGCCCACACCGCCGAAAACGACGGCCGAGCGCATCGGCAGGTATTTGCCGTAGGTGGCGATACTCTCGCCCACCTGGGCAGCGAGCTCGCGGGTCGGGGTGAGCACCAGCACGCGGATCGGGCGATGGCCGTGGCCGGCCTTCTCGCGCTGCAGGATTTGCAGCATCGGCAGCGTGAAGCCGGCGGTCTTGCCGGTTCCCGTCTGGGCGGCGGCCATGATGTCGTGCCCCTCGATGATCACCGGCACGGCCTGGGCCTGGATCGGTGTCGGGCTGTCGTAGCCCTGTTCGCGCACGGCGCGGAGGATCTCTTCGCAGAGTCCGAGTTTGTCGAATGTCATTATGTTTTTATCCAATGCAGGCCTGCCGGAAGGATTCCGGACTGATCCGGGCCTGTGTTATTTAATCCATCCCGCCACGTATCGCGGGGGAAGCGACGCCGATCAGAGAGACAGCCGCTCAAGGTGGCGGCACTGTATCGGCTTGCCTCCCGAACCACAACCGGGCATTTCCCGCCTTCGCCCGGCGGCTTTGCTACACTCCCCGTTGCGCATCCCGCGACAGGAGGTCGACATGGCCCGAAAGCTCTCCCGCC
>DATLWR010000173.1:0-13015 GCA_035576205.1 Mariprofundaceae bacterium | reverse complement strand
GGCCAAGAAAATCTCTAAACAACGCCGCACTGGCATACAGCTCCGCCCGGATGCCATCGTACAAATAGAAATAGACGTCGTAACCAGAAAAATATTCATTGCCGGGAATTAACAGGTTAAAGTCCGACCAAGTTCCGATATCTCCGGAATATCCATGGATGAATAAAATGGCTTTACGATTGGGGTTTACGGCAAACAGTGCCTGAACGTCCTTGTCAGGCCTTCTATCACCAATAAGAGATCGTATGGACAAATGGGTCTGAGGCATTATTTCTCCGAAGAATCAGAAGATTCACGACACTTAGTAGTGTTCTAAGCATAGACGATCTGCAATCCGCAGTAACCGGACCAAAGCGGCGGCATGTCCATGGATAATACATAAATTAATTCACAGACGATCACTAATTTCCCGTTTTGTCGGTACCATCATCTCCGCCACTGGATAGGGGCGAATTGGGAGGTATGCCACCACCCGTGATCTGGCTTGCTGCACCCATCGGATTCGATTTCATGCCTTTCGCGGCCTTCTCGGAATATGTCATGCCGGTCGACGTGCGCTGGTTGTGATCGGCAGAGCCGGGCTTTATTTGCTGCGCTGTGTTCGCGTTCGGCGCAGGAGCGGCGGCGCCCGCCTTATCCTCTGCGTATGCAGGAGCTGCGGCGAGCATGGCGCATGCGGCCAGCAGGAAAAGAGACTGTGAAAGCACGGATTGTTTTTGATCCATCACTGGATTCCTCCCTCTGCCCCCCCGGCATCTATACCATAGGTTAGCATCCTATCCCGGCCAACCTGGCCAAAGGTCCAGGTTCGGCTGTCTCGATTTTAGGTGGTGGTCTGCGGATTGCCAAAAGAAGAGGGGGTGCAACAACGCTACTGCACCCCCTCTATCGCACCGATCAGTTTCAATTTTGGAAGCATCGCAATCGCTTGCCAACCTGGCCATTGGTCCAGGTTCGGCGCACTTATTGCACGCTTTCGGGCAGTCGGCTCAACTCTGCTGCCGCTCGAAGAGAGGGGCGAGCAGGCTGAGGAACATGGAAACGAAGAGTGCCGCCAGGGCTGCCACCGCGCCGCCCGCCTGACTCTGCGGATCGATGACCGGGTTGCCGGGAATGGCGAGGGCCCAGGCCGAAAAAGCCACCGTCGCGGCGATCATGCGCCACCAGGGCCAGGAGCGCGGCGGAAGTTTCCATTCGTGGCCGGCAAGCGCCAGGCCGCGGAAGTAGAGACCCAGCATGATCAGCGGCGTCAGGACGATGAAGAACTTGTAGGCCGATGCCGCCGTGATGGTGGAGGAAACCGTCTCCAGCGCCTTCTGCGACGAGACGACGGCAACGTACATCGTCAGCGACTCGGTCGGGATGTATTTGGTCAGCGCCGCGACACCGTCATCCCGCGACGGAGGCTTTGGCGCGGCTGTCGCCGGCGCCGCCGCTCCTGCCGGTGCCGCTGCCGCTGCTGGCGGTGCCATGTCCGCCGTCATCTTTTTGCTGACCAGTTCCTGGGCAATGGTGTTCATGCTCATGCTGATTTCTCCCTTCTTTCTTCCTTTCCGATCCGTTACGGATCGCGATGTTCGCGTGCCGGACGGGCGGCCTAGATGGTGGCGATGAGGATCACGGCCTGCTGGTAGGGGTGATTCTCCGAACCGATGATGTCTTCGCACTCCAGGCCTTCGTCGGCATTCAGAACCGTGACCGAATAGCCGAGCGCAGTGAGGCGTCCCCTTTCGACTTCGATCGCGCTGTCACCCGGCTGATAAATCTTGATCCTTACATTCATCGATTAATCTCCTTACTTGATTTTCAGATATGCGTCGTAAAGTTTCGGGAAGACGCCGTACGTGGTGGCACCTGCCTCGATCCTCAGTCTCTTGCCGATCTGTTGCGTCGGGATGCCGCTCCACGCCTGCTTCTGCTGCTTGTCCAGGCCGCTCGCCTGGACGATCGCTTCCCACCTGGCCTTGTCCGTGCCGACATAACTGACGATGGCTTCGATCCGGCTCGATTGCTCGGAGCCGATTTTCGCACCCTGGGCATTGGCCAGGGAGTCTTCGATGATCGATTTGGCACCCTTCTGGTTTTGCCGGAGGGCAATGAGCTGCGGCGTAATGTCGACATTATCCTCCGAGATCTTGGCCTTGATCGCGGCCAGCGCCTGCATCACCTGCTGGATCGAGGTCGGGCTGATCTCGGTGGTCATGGCCGGGAATATCTGGACGACATCCTTCGAATAGATGCCGATGACATCGACCTGCAATTCTCCCGACAGGTTTTCCGCCTTGGCTTCCAGGGCCAGATTGAACAGGCCGCTAAGATTCAGGCCGCCTTTGTTGGTCCTGATCTTGGCGCGCACCCGCATGCCGACACCGACCAGGCCGACACCTGCACCGGGGACGTTCTCGACCCTGTAAAGGATGTAGTCCGAAACAACCGTGTAATTTCCTTTCGCAATCGAGGCCGTGTTGGCCAGCAGGGAGAGGGTACCCGATGAGTCATCCTTGATGACGTAGGTGTAGGAGGACTGCATCGGCAACAGGCTTTTCTTCAAGTTCCTTCCCGCCGCATCATCGGGGAACGATGCCCAGGGTTTGTCTTCGTATGTTTTTGTGACCCTGTTGTAATAACGGACATTAAGGGCGGGCAGGGGAGCGATGGGCTGATAGTCCAGGAAGTCATCCGAACTGATCGCCTGTGATGCTGGCGATTGCCTGCCGGAATCCTGCATGGTCGCGCAGGCGGCCAATGCAAGTGACAGCGTGATTAGCAAGACGATACGGCTCATGATTGCCTCCCCAGGCGTGATTTCCCGTATCACCACCTTAGGCAGGCATTACAGCATCTCGCAACCTGGCCAGAGGTCTAGGTTTGTTGTGATTATTGGTTTTTTGGGGGCAGGGTGGCGTCAAGGCGCCACGGCAGATACCGATATCAGCCGGATCGCTTTGGTTCAGGCAAAACGCGGGCGCCTCGTTGAGGCTTCCGGTATGCCGCAGCTCAGGCGGCGGCGCGTTCCTCCATCAGCATCGCCTCGAGGTCGAGGGAGCCGACGTCGACGCCGGCCTGGCGGAGCAGGGCGGTGGCCTGGCCGCGGTGGTGGGTCTGGTGGTTGAAGAAGTTCTGCAGCAGCTCGCCGAGCGGGTGCTCCTGTTTGATTTCGCTCAGCGTGTGGTAGCCGATCATTACGTTCAGCATCTCATCCGTCCAGGTCTTGCTGAAATCGACGATCAGGTCGTCGAGGCGGTCGCGCGGCGCGGTCATGTCCTCGAGATCGGAGAAGATCACTTCGCTGAGCGACGTGGGCTTGGGGATGTCGCCGACCGGCCCCAGCGGGTGGCAGGCCTCGTGCGAGCCGAAGCGGATCAGCCACAGCACGTCGGCGACGAAGATATGGTTCAGTGTGCCGAGAATGGAGCCGTAGGGGGCGCCGCGATCCTGCTGGATGGCCGCATCGGGCAGCTGGGCCGCTCCGGCGAACAGCTTGCGGTTCACCCACTGGTTGTAACGGGCCATGCGTCGCAGATATTCGAGCACTGCATCTCTCCTTTGCTTCGTCCTGAAGGGGGAGACACCTTAGCCGAATTCGCGTCCGTTGGCATCCCGCGGTGGCGGATGGTGTTGCCGGTTCAGCGCACCGGCGGCCGGTAGCGGCTCTGCAGCATCAGCGTCAGGAACAGCAGCACCAGCGCGGTCTGCAGGAAACCGCCCGCGAGATATGCAGCAAAGCCGATGAACAGCGGGATTTCGGCCACGGCATTGCCGATCGACATCGCCGCGTTCACCCGCTGCCAGTAGGTCTCGTCGTTGGGCTCCGCCGGCCGCTTCGCCGTTGCCTCGCGGAAGCGGCGCAGTAGCGGCAGGCTGAGGGCGGCCGAGGCGATGCCGGCGGCGAGGAACCATGCCTCGTATTCGGCCGGGATATGGTCGATCCCCTGGTTGATTCCCGAGAAATAGAGGAAGGCGAGAATCAGCGGACCGCTGGCCAGCATGGAGAGCCAGGTGAAACGGGCCAGCCTGGCGCGGTCGATCATCCGGTTGCCTTGCTCCATCCTTTCCTCCCTGGCGGCATGCCTCGAAATATTAGCACGTCCGCCGCGGCCGGGCGCTAAACGCCGATGTCCTCGTTCCACAGCCCCGGATGGTCGCGGATGAACTCCTGCATCAACCGGATGCAATCGTCGTTCTGGCGCACCTCCAGCTCGACGCCGCGGCTGAGCAGCAGTGCCTCCTGGCCGGTGAAGGTACGGTTTTCGCCGATCACCACCTTCGGGATGCCATAGAGCAGGATGGCGCCGGAGCACATGGCGCAGGGCGACAGTGTCGTGTAGAGCACGCTCTGGCGGTAGACGGCGGCAGGCTGGCGCCCGGCATTTTCCAGTGCATCCATCTCGGCGTGCAGGATGGCGCTGCCCTGCTGCACGCGGCGGTTGTGGCCGCGGCCGATGATATGCCCCTTGTGCACCAGCACCGAGCCGATCGGGATACCGCCTTCGGCGAGGCCCTGTTTCGCCTCGTCGATCGCAGCCTGCATCATGGGATCGCGCATGGTTGTTCCTCCCGCGTGGATTCTCGCATGCCCGACCATAGGCCGGGAATCCGTCTGCTGCCAAGCTGGTCATTGGTCCAGGTACGGCCGTTTTGCGGAATCCGTTGCAGCTGGGCATGTTGTTATGGCCAGCATTCGCTATACTGCGCCGCGAAATCCCGCTGCCGCGCCAGTAGCGGCCGGAGTACCATTCGTCTAAAGCAAGAGGAGCAGTCATGCAGGTTGAGCCCCAAATCAAGTTCCGCAATATGGAACCGTCCGATGCCGTGGAGACGGCGATCCGCGACAAGGTTGCCAAGCTGGAGAAGTATTACGACCAGGTCGTCGCCTGCCATGTGGTGGTCGAGGCGCCGCATCAGCACCAGCATCAGGGCAAGCTCTACAGCGTCCATATCGACATCACGCTGCCGCAGGGCAAGGTGGTGGTCAGCCGCGATCCGCAGAAGGACCACTCGCACGAGGATGTCTATGTGGCGGTGCGCGATGCCTTCGATGCCGCCTATCGCCAGCTGGAGGACTACCAGCGCCGCCAGCGCGGTGACGTGAAGGGCCACTCGCAGCCGAAGTAAGCCGGCCGATATCGCCGACAGGAGCCGCCGCATGCCGAATGCGGCGGCTTTTTTGTGCGCGGGGTGCCCGATACCCGTGCCGGCGCAAATGGTTGCGGCCTTGTGTCTTCCTCTCCATAGTCTCCGTCGGGCTCCGGCCTGAACTTCCCCCTGAAAGGTTTTATCACGCCATGAAACGCACTGCTGCCGTCTCCGCCACCGCCACCACCGCGCTCAACCTGGTCGAATCGCTGCAACGGCGCTTCGTCGGCGGACTGGAGAAGCTTGCCGCCCGGCAGGGCAGCAGCCAGCGTTTCAACGCCGTCGAATGGCTGCGCGACGAAGGGCGGCATGGCGGTGGCGTGCGCTTCGAAACCGGCGAGGGCGAACTGTTCGGCCGCGGTTCGGTCAACGTCTCGCAGGTGCATTACGACGACGTGCCCGGCAAGAAGCTCGGCTCGGCCAACGCGATCTCGACGATCATCCACCCGCGCCATCCGCTGGCGCCATCGGTGCACATCCACATCAGCTGGACGGAGATGAAGGATGGCGAGGGCTACTGGCGTCTGATGGCCGACCTCAATCCGTCGCACGAGAACCCGGCCGATACGGCGGCCTTCCTTGCCGCTCTCAGGGAGGCGGCACCTGCCCAGTTCGAGGCGGCGAAGGCGCAGGGCGAACGCTATTTCTACATTCCGGTGCTCGGGCGGCATCGCGGCGTGGCGCACTTCTATCTGGAGCACTACAACAGCGGCGAGGCCGCTGCCGATCTGGCGCTGGCCCAGGCAGTCGGCGAGGCCGCCATCGACGGATATCTGGCGATTCTGGAGCAGGCGCTGGCGGCCGCCCCGGCTGCGACCGACGAACAGCGTGCCGCCCAGCTCGCCTACCACAGTCTCTATTTTCTGCAGGTGCTGACGCTGGACCGCGGCACGACGACGGGGCTTATGGTGCACGACCAGAACGATCTCGGCATCATGGGTTCGCTGCCGCCCTGTGTGGATCGTGAACTGCTTGCCTCCTGGATCGGCCGCCTGCCGGCGCCGCAGGACGAGCTTTTACGGGCGCTGATCGCCGAGTTGCCGGACAGTACGCCGGCAGCGGTGGATGCTGCGGTGAAGCTGCAGCTGGCGGCGGCGGTGCGCCGCCACTACCGGCAGCATCCGGAGGCGATCGCCATGCAGGCCTCTGGCGACGTCATTCCGCCGACGCTGCAGAACCACAGTTGACCCCGCCGGGTGCGGCGGCGTCCTGGGGGAGCTTAGCCCCAGAGCATGGCCAAGCCGTCGCCAGTGCTGTGGGTAATGCCGAGGTCCAGATCCCAGTTCGCCAGCTCCGGCAGGGCGAGATCCCCGCGCGACTGGATGGCGTTCTCCATCAGCGACCAGTAACGGAGAATGTTGTCGACGCCGGAGGCGAAAACCTCGTCGAAGTGCATGTTGATCTTGCCGAAGCGGTTGCCCGCCGGCGGCCGGCAATGCTCGATGAACTTGCGGCGGTCGGCCTCGCTGATGCCGTCGCAGGCGATATCCACAAACGGGCTACCGGAGGCGGCATGGCGGAAGAAGATGATGTCGCCGGCGACCGACTCGATGGCGCGCAGGTAGGCCCGCTGCCAGTCGTCGAAGCGGGGCGGGGTTGCACGGAAATCCTTGCCGTAGGTCTGGCGGAGCATGTGCGACCAGATCGCCTTGATGATCGGGTCCATGCTTTCGCGATCGCCGTACCTGGTGTTACGGATATGTTGCGCCCATTCGTCGAAGACCAGTTCGTAGCCGAGCCGGTTGCGGCAGATATGGGCGTCCATCACCATCTCGCAGCGTCGGTGTGCAAGCAGATCGTTGTCGTCGCCGACGGTGGCGGCAACGACCGGATGCACGGTGGCATCCAGCACCACATGCGACAGGTAGCCGGCCAGCCAGGCGGCGGCTTTCTGGAAGTCCGCCTCGTCCTGACGCCTCGCCCGGTCGTAGAGCCACCAGATGCCGTGCCGCAGGGAGTCGCCGGTCTTTTCGCGATGCAGACGATTTGCCCAGTCGCCGGATGCGGGGCTGTCGTAGTCGGTGAGGTAGGGGTAGTCCGGACCAATGGCGCCGGCCTGCAGCCAGGCAGGGTAGCGCAGGGTGCTTGCTGCGATCAGTTCGCAACCGGCATGCCTGGCCCTCAGCTGCGCCTGCTCGGCAGCCACCATATGCGCAAACGGTCCCGGCATGTTCCTCCCCGATACGCCATGGCGCATCGATCATCCTGACAGGTAAGGAATAAATCCGTGAAAATGCTGCCCGGACGGGGAGCCGTTGCCTACCTGGCCAAAGGTCTAGGTTGACGGTCGTGAGTCGCCATCTTCGTCGGGCTGCCTGTCGCGGGGGAGGAAACTTTCTCGGCAGCTGAAGAAAATGCCGGGGGCCTCCGATTGTGTCGCGGAAAAACCCCGCCTTCCGGCAAGTTCTTGCCCTTAGCGACCCGTTTCCTAGCGGCGCACCAGTCTCGAGTCCTCCATTCCGACCCGGATTTCACCCGGTGTCGAAGAGTGGAGGTCGCTGCTGCCCAGGAACGGCAGCTGGAATTTCCGGCCATCGTCATAGTTCAGCACCAGCGTGTAATCGCTGATCCTGTAACGCCCGCTACCCGGCTGGCCCGTGACCGTGAACTGGTACACTTCATGTCCCAGCACTTTGAGTGCGCCTTCATCGACGAAGTGACTGTCCGCGGAAAAGCGGATGTTGGCGAACGAACCGTCGGTCAGTTTGAATCCGTATGTCCCCTGCAGGCGATAATCGTTCATCGACGGCAGGCGGATGAAATCGTGCGGAGCGTTGTAGGCGTTAATCACCAGCGCATCCCCCGAAAGCCGCATTGGGAACACGGCCTTGCGTCCGGGCAGACTGATCTCGCCGGATTTGCCGTCAAAGCTGTAGGTGCCCCAGTAGAAGCGGCTGCGAAGCAAATCAGCTTCGCGGTCGAGGTCTAGAAAACCTTGCATGGGGGTATGGCTGGAAAAGTAGACGATCCCGTCGGGGTAGAAGTAGGCGTAGGTTTCCTTTAGCAGGCCGCCGAACATCGAGATGCCGTTCCACATTCCCAGAATCGGTTTGGCATTGGCCGGTTGGATCGGTTGCTGGCCGAGATGCTGTCCCTGGATGTCGAGATCGAGCAGCAGGCGGGGGATGCTGGTCATGAAGCGCGGATTGCCGAGGGCGGACATGCGCAGGAAGGAAGCCTTCAGCCAGTGCGCAATGGCTGCGACGCGGATAATCCGGCCGTTAAGTTGGACGATATAGAGTGTCATGTCGTAGTGGCCGTCCGCCATATCGATTGCGCCGTCGCCCTTGGCCACCCAGGAGCCGTTGGGGTAGCGGGCGATGTCGACCAGATCATAGTGCCGCATGTAGGCCGTATTCGTCGCCGTGGCACCCAGTTGGGCCACGACATCTTCCCAGGCAACTTTCATCTCCTCTTCCGTGGAGCGCGTGGCGGGCAGGGCATCGAATACGATGACAGTGAGATTCTCGCCGGGATAGAGGTTGCGTGGCTGCAGCTCGACGTGTCGGCCAAGGTTGGCGCCGGCAAAGGCGGAGCTGGATAGCAGGTTCCATCCGTCCGGCAGCCGGAAGCCGACCTCCCCGAACCGTTTGCCGACACCGCCATGCGCGCTGTCGGCAGGCGGCGTATAGGGCTGAGGAGCCGGCGGAGGCACTACGGCTGGCTCGCCGTTCAGCCGGATTCCGGACAGGAATGCCTGTACCTGATTGCCGCATCCGCCCTTGCTCTCGTTGACCATGATGCTGAAGGCGCGATCCGGTCCGCTATGCACATACAGGGTGGTGGTGTAGGTGCCGCTGACGGTCGAGACGACCTCGCCCGTGCCACTCAGCAGCTGCCAGCCGTTACGCCAGCTTTCGTCGCGGACGTCCGAGGGCATACGAATGCCGGTACTATGCTGCACCAGCGCAATCCACTCGCTGGCGAAATCCCGGACGGGATCACCGCTGCCCTGCGTACTGGCATAGGCGCCGATGACACAGAAGGCCCCGGTGCTGCGGTCGATGGTCGAGAAACCGGAGTGTTCGGCCGTGCTCTGCTGCGTCCAGCCTGCCGGAGGCGTGAAGGTGTAAATGTCCGACGCGGTGGCGTTGGCGACGGACGAAGCCGCCAGCAAGAGGCACAGTAGCAAGAGTCTGGTCATTTGCATTGGCTTCTCCCTCCGGACCACGAGGTCCGCTGACCATTTTAACTGGTTATCCGGACAAGCTGCCTCCCCGGCGGCCAGTGGTCTCCCGACCTCGATTGAAGACCTGAAATTCGACCTCGGCAAGGGGGAAGCGGCAGGTTTTATTGCGCCTGCCGGGGCAATCAGTCGAGGTGTGGCAACTCAGTCGGTTTCGGCTCCCTGCATCGCCGCGAGCGCCATGCTCTTGGCCGTGTTGAAATCCTTCTTGCCCGATCCCAGTTTCGGGATTTCGGCAACCGGCAGCAGTTCCGCCGGCAGCAGCAGGTTGTTGCTGATGCTTTCGCGCAGCCGGCCATGTACCGCTGCCGTGTCGGTCTCGCCGGCCAGCACCAGCACGATCTTCTCGCCTTTCCTGGCGTCCGGCACATTGACGGCGATGAACTCGGCCGTATCTCCGAGGATGCGGCCGATCTCCTCCTCGACGGCACCCAGCGATACCATCTCGCCGCCGATCTTGGCGAAGCGGCTGTAGCGGTCGACGATGGTCAGGAAACCGTCGGCATCCAGCCTCCCCTTGTCGCCGCTCTTGTACCAGCGCTTGCCGTCGAGTTCGACGATCGCTTCGGCGCTCTTTCCGGGGTCGTTCAGGTAGCCCTTCATCAGCTGGTTACCGCCGATCAGGATCAGACCCTCCTCGCCGGCCGGCAGGGTGGCCAGTGTGGCCGGATCGACGATGCGGAACGCCGAGCCCGGCAGCGGCATGCCGACGGTGCCGGGTTTCTGCCCCTGCTGCACCTTCCATTCGCCGGGGATCAGCCGGTCGGGGATATTGACCGAGGCGACCGGGCTGGTCTCGGTGGCGCCATAACCTTCGACGATCTCCTTGCCGAAACGCTCCTTGAAGCTCTTGCGCACCGTCTCCGGCAGCTTTTCGGCGCCGGCGATCACGAGGCGCAGCGAATCGAACATCAGCGGATGGATGCGCCGGTTGGCGGCATAGAGACGCAGGAAGGTGGCCGTGCCGCAGAGGATCGTCGCCCTGTACTGCGCCGCCAGCGCGCCGATGCCGGGGCCGTCGGTCGGGTCGGGATGGGTGGCGAGCGGGAAGCCCTCGACCAGCGGCAGCAGGGTCGTGACGGTGATGCCGAAGGCATGGAACAGCGGCAGCGTGCCGAGGATGACGTCCTGCTCCTGCAGGTCGAGGATGTAGGAGATCTGCTTGATGTTGCCGACCAGGTTCCTGTGCGTCAGCTCCACCCCCTTCGGCGTGCCCTCGCTGCCGCTGCTGAACAGGATGGTCGCCGTCGCGTCGGTATCGACACGGCGCACCCACAAGAGCGTCAAGAGCCAGGCGGGTAGCCAGCGAGCCAGCAGGTAGTGGACCAGGCGCGTGCGTTTCGACAACTGCTGGCCGATCTCCTCCAGATAGATGACATCCATCCCCTCGAGCAGCGACTCCGGATCGAAGCCCTTGCTGCCGAGCCGGCCAAGGAATTTGCGCGAGGCGACGACGCTCCTGATACCGGCTGCCTGCATGCCGGCCTTCAGCGCCTGTGGCTGGGCGGTGTAGTTCAGGTTGACCAGCGTCTTGCCGAGCATCAGCACGGCGATGTTGGCCAGGGTGCCGCCGCCGCTGGAGGGGACCAGGAGGCCGATGTTCTGCCCCTGCAGGCGGGGTGCCAGGGCGCGGCGAATCAGTGCCGCACCGGCCAGGAAACGATAGCCGGAGAGTTCCAGACCGGTGGAGTCGGCGACCAGAAGTTGGCCGCCCACCCGCCGGGCGGCGTGGATCACGGCGGTCGGGATATCGGGCAGCGTGTCGCTATAGGCGCGCCAGGCGCGGATCGACAGTTCGGTGACCGCCTGCTTGACGCTGACCGTGGTGGCGTCGGCAGGGGCGATCGCCGGGCCGAAGGCGACGGTGACGTCGCGGGCCGGACGGTTGATCGCCTTGTTGAACCGCGAGGCGCGCGAGAATGCCGTGCCCCACAGGCCGCGCAGATAGAACGGCACCACCCGCACTCCCGGCGAAGCGCCTTCCAGGGCCCGCTCGAAGCCTTTCTTGAACTCGCCGAGATGGCCGTTGCGCGAGATCGCCCCTTCCGGGAACAGGGCCACGCATTCGCCGGCATTGAGCGCCTCGCCGATGCAGGCGATGGCGTCCTTGCTGGAGCCGGCCGAGATGGGGATGATGCTGAAAAGATCCAGGAACCATTTCAGAAACCACTTTTCGTAGATGCCGCGGTCCATGACGAAGCGGATGCGGCGGGGGCTGGCCATCTGCAGCACCGCCCAGTCCAGCCAGCTGACATGGTTGCCGAGCAGCAGTACGCCGCCCTGCGCCGGCAGGTGTTTCAGGCCGAATACCTGCAGCCGGTAGCGCTGCTGCACCAGCGCGGAGATCAGGAAACGCACCAGCGATTGCGGCAGCCGGCCGACGGTATAGACGGCGCCGATCAGTGCCAGGCCGGCAAACAGCAGAATGACGCCGTGGCCGTCGATGTCGTTCAGGGCGGCGAGGGTGGTGATGGCCAATGCCACGAGCATGCCGAGGCTCTGCGCCCAGTTGTTGCCGGCCAGTATCGTACCCAGCTGCTTCTGCTCGCTGTGGAACTGGATCAGCGCATTCAGCGGTACGATGAACAGGCCGCCGAAGATGCCGAAGCCGAGCGACAGTGCCGTCAGCGTGGCGACATCGGTGGCATGGGCGAGGAACCAGACGCAGACGGCGATACCGAGCGCGCCGACCGGCACGATGCCGGTTTCGATGTAATGCCGCGAGATGCGGCCGGAGAGGATCGAGCCGATGAAGATGCCGATGCCGGAGGCTGCCAGGATGGCGCTGATGCTGCCGGTGTTGCTGATGCCGGCCGCATCCTTGGCATAGGCGGGGAAGGCTGCGGCAACGGCCTGCGACAGGCCCCAGAAGATCGTCAGGCCGACGATGCTGAGCAGGATGGTGCGGTTGCTGCCGATGACCTGCAGGTTACTGGACAGGCTCTTCAGTCGCAGGTAGCTGCCGTAGTCGAAGCGCTGGCCGGTTGTTTCGGTCAGTTTCGGCAGGCGCAGCGCCAGCAGGAACTCGATCGCCGACGCGGCGATCAAGAGCAGCGACAGTGGCGCCACTTTTTGCAGCAGTGCACCGGCTTGCTCGGGTGTCGCCACGGTGATGCCGGCCCGGGCCAGCATCGCCTCGAACATGAGCGAGAAGAGCAGCATGCCGGCGAGGATCGCCGTGATGGTGACGGCCTGTACGAGACCGTTGGCGCGGCCCAGTTCCTCGTTGCCGACCAGTTCCTTGATGTAGCCGTACTTGGCCGGCGAGTAGATGGCACTCTGGATGCTGAGCAGCAGCGTCATCGCGAAGGCGGTGAAGAACCAGCCCTCGAAGTAGGCGATGGCCATCAGCGAGGTGATGGCGATGGCGGCCAGGGCGCCGTAGCGGACGATGCCGTTTTTCGGGAACTTGTCGGCCAGGAAGCCGGCGGGGGTGAACAGCAGCACGAACGGCAGGATGATCAGGGCGTTGACGATCGCGATCAGTGCGATCTGTTCGGGACCGTCGTAACATTTGAAGACCGTGTTCTGCATCAGGATCTTGTGGCCGAGATCGGTGAACGCATTCAGGAACACGATCAGCAGAAACAGCGAAAATCCGGAAAATCTGCGAATGACGCCCATGGCTCCTCCCCGTCCCCAGATCCGAAAGCCGTCATCGTAGCGGTGGTGTGAGTGTGGCTCAATGCGCCG
>DATLWR010000172.1:0-11915 GCA_035576205.1 Mariprofundaceae bacterium | reverse complement strand
TACATCTACGGCACTTCCGTCAAGCCCGAGTTCGTTGCCGGTCTGAACTTCAGCTACTGATGAGGCGTTTCCGATCCCCCCGGATCGGAGGTGAGAAGGGGGAACGGCTCCAATCCGTTCCCCCCGGATCCTCGGAAGTTTTAACCAGATCAACCAAGGAGAGAGAATTATGAAAATGATCAAAGCCATCATCAAGCCGTTCAAGCTCGATGATGTGAAAGATGCCCTGACCGAGATCGGCGTCACCGGCCTGACCGTCACCGAGGTGCGCGGTTATGGACGTCAGAAGGGCCATACCGAGCTCTATCGCGGCGCCGAATACAACGTGGATTTCGTTCCCAAGACCGAAATCACCACCGTCGTCAATGCGGAGCAGGTGGATACCGTGATCAACGCGATTATCGAAGCGGCGCGCTCCGGCAAGGTAGGCGACGGCAAGATCTTTGTGACCAGCGTCGAGAAGGTGGTGCGTATCCGTACCGGCGAAACCGATGCTGAAGCCCTCAGCTGAGAATATTGGAGGAACATATGAAAAACATGATGATGAAAATAGGTGCGCTGCTTCCTCTGGGCTTGCTGCTGCCGGGCATCGCCTTCGCAGATGAGGCCAAGCTGGATAGCGGCAATACGGCGTGGATGATTACCGCCACCGCCCTGGTGCTGCTGATGACCCTGCCGGGCCTGGCGCTGTTCTACGGCGGTATGGTCCGCAAGAAGAACGTCCTGTCGATGTGCATGCAGAGTATCGCCATGGCATCGCTGATTTCGGTTCTGTGGGTGGTCTGCGGTTATTCGCTGGCCTTTGCCGACGGCAACTCCTATGTCGGCGGCCTGTCCAAGGCTTTCTTCGCCGGTGTCGGCTATGACGCACTCTCCGGCAGCATTCCGGAGACCGTGTTCGCGACCTTCCAGATGACCTTCGCGATCATCACGCCGGTGCTGATCATCGGTGCATTTGCCGAGCGCATGAAGTTCTCGGCCCTGATGCTGTTCACCGGCCTGTGGGTGCTGGCGGTATATTCGCCGATCGCCCACTGGGTATGGGGTGGCGGCTTCCTGCAGAACGCCGGTACGCTCGACTTCGCAGGCGGTACCGTGGTGCACATCAATGCCGGTGTGGCAGGCCTCGTTTGCGCACTGGTGCTGGGCAAGCGCATCGGTTATCCGAAGGAGCCGATCCTGCCGCACAACCTGACCCTGACGCTGATCGGCGCAGCCCTGCTGTGGGTCGGCTGGTTCGGCTTCAATGCCGGTTCGGAACTGGCTGCTGACGGCACCGCCGGCATGGCGCTGCTGGTCACCCAGGTTGCGACGGCCATGGCTGTTCTGGCCTGGACCTTCGCCGAATGGATCGTCTACAAGAAGCCGAGCCTGCTGGGTGCCTGCTCGGGTGCCGTGGCTGGTCTGGTCGCCATTACCCCGGCCTCCGGTTTCGTGGGCCCGATCGGCGCACTGGTGATCGGCTTTGCCGCCGGCGTGCTCTGCTTCTGGGCGGTTGCCTCGCTGAAGAAGATGCTGGGTTATGACGACTCGCTGGATGCGTTCGGCGTACACGGCATCGGCGGTATCGTCGGTGCGCTGCTGACCGGCGTGTTCGTCTCCTCGAGCTTCGGCGGCGCTGGCCTGCACGAAGGCATGACCATCATTTCGCAGGTGGGTGTTCAGGCCAAGGCCGTGCTCTCGACCATCGTTTATGACGCTGTGGCCACGTTCATCATCCTGAAGGTGATCGACGTGATCATCGGTCTGCGCGTCAGCGAAGAGGATGAGATCCAGGGTCTGGATATCACCCAGCATGGCGAGCAGGTCTACGACAGGGTTCAGTAATCCTGGGCTGCTGATGGCTATTGGCAGGGGGCAGCGGTCCCTGCAGATTGTGTAAGGCAGGGCACTCCAACCCGGTATTCATGCCAGGCTTTACACATTCGGAATGGGGGCGGAGCTTGCTCCGCCCCCGCTCCGTTCATAGAGACGTAAAAGGAAACAGATCATGGGAACTTCACTGCTGCTGCATGCCTTGTCGCTGAAAGACCGCATTCTGGAACCCAACCAGTTGCCGCTGGCCGGCCATGTCTGGGCTTTCGCCAAGGAGGCTTGCAGCCGCGAAATGTTCGTAGGCAACAGCATCAGCATGCTCTCCAGTCTCGGTATCGAGAATGTCGAGGTCAGCTGGAGCGACGATATCATGGCCTTCGACGCCGTGTACCGCGAACAGCCCGTGACCATCATTATCTCGTTGAAGGACGATTCGCTGGCGTCCGATTATTTCTATTTCATGGGTATCTGGTCGCGCCCCAAGGCCGCGAAGATTCTCGGAGGCGATCAGTTTTCCGGCCTGGAGCCTTGGGCCGATGAAGATCTCATCAAGCCGGACGCCTCCTTTTCGGTAACGGTTTCCGATCATCCGCTGATGTTTCCGCAGGTGACCGAACTGCTGGGCCGGGAGGTATTCGGCCAGCGTCTGTACGGTGACCACTTCTACATCTTCGGTCGCACGATCATCGACGATATGCAGAGCGGTGAATTCGTCATCTGCCCGGCATCGCACGGCATCAACCATGGCCGGCACGAGATCCGGCACGTGCTTTACTCGTTGCGCAACCTGATGGCCCTGATGAGCCGGGTGGTAAAACTTTACGAGCGCGCCCTGGCCGACGATGTCGGCATGAAGCTGTACCAGGAGCTGATGGTGCTGATGAACAAGGCGGATCAGCCTTCGGTACCGGTCGGCGAGTGGGACAGGATGGTATGCGAGAACGGCCGCATCTCGTTACAGGCGGCTTCGCAACAGGTTCACTATCGCTCCGTCGGGAACGAGCTGCATGGTATCCGGCGGCTGTTCGACGCCATTCTGAGCGAGTTGAACGTCGCCGAGATGAGCGGTGTGGCCTCCCTGTTCGATCGCATGGCTATCCCGTTCGTTCACTCCTTCGATCTGTTGAAGGATCGCGTGGAAATGGTCGCACGCTCCGAGCGGCAGGCACAGATCCTGCAGCAGTTGCTGCACTCCCGCATGCTGGCGGCCCAGCAGGGGCTGTTGAGCGAGCTGCTGCAGAGGTTGGGGCCCTAGAAAGACTAAAGTTTGGGCTTTGTTGCCTAATGTTCATGCATCAGTCGGAATCGTGTTGAGGTTAAGTTGCCGATTTTTCGTTGCCGAGATTATGGCACGAATATTGCTCAATGTGATTATCTATCGAGACCATCGGGTGGGCCAACCATCCGATGGTTTTTCGTGTGCAAAAAGGAGGGTCTATGAAACGGATCAGTGCGGTGATCAAGCCGTTCAAGCTGGATGACGTCAAGGATGCGTTGCTGGATATCGGAATCAATGGCATGACGGTGACCGAGGTGCGCGGTCACGGTCGTCAGAAGGGTCATACCGAGCTCTACCGCGGCGCTGAATACAACGTCGATTTCGTTCCGAAAACCGAAGTCTCGGTGGTGGTCGGTGACAACCGTGTCGACGAGGTCGTCGCGGCCATTCGTCAGGCCGCCAATACCGACAAGATCGGTGACGGCAAGATATTCGTATCGCCGGTGGAGCGGGTGATCCGCATCCGTACCGGCGAAGAGAACGAAGAAGCGTTGTAACGCGAAAACATAATCCGGGGGGATTCAACAACAATGAACAATGCAGGTATGGATGTCTTTTTTCTGACCATGGGTGCGGCCATGGTCCTGTCGATGCACGCGGGCTTTGCCTTTCTCGAACTGGGCACGGTACGCAAGAAAAACCAGGTCAACGCCCTGGTTCGCGTGATCACCGATTTCGGTTTTTCCACCATCGCCTATTTCTTCGTCGGCTTCGCGATCGCCTATGGCATCACCTTTTTCGGGCCGGTATCGGAAATCACCGTAATCGGTGACAAGGCGAACGGCTACGAACTGGTGCACTTCTTCTTTCTGCTGACCTTTGCGGCCGCCATCCCGGCGATCATCTCCGGCGGCATCACCGAACGCGTCAGCTTCTGGCCCAACGCGCTGGCGACACTGCTGCTGGTGGCACTGGTCTATCCCTTCTACGAAGGGTTGATCTGGGGTGGCAGGCTCGGTTTCCAGGACTGGCTGACCGCCACCTTCGGGGCCGCCTTCCATGACTTCGCAGGCTCCGTGGTAGTGCATGCGATGGGCGGTTTCCTGGCACTCGGGGCCGTGATGCTGCTCGGGGCACGCAAGGGGCGCTACACGAAGGACGGACGCATGCAGGCCATCCTGCCGTCCAACATCCCGTTCCTGGCGCTGGGCTCGTGGATCCTTTGCGTCGGCTGGTTCGGCTTCAATGTGATGAGCGCCGGCAGCGCCGGTGCGGCCTCGGGCCTGGTGGCGATCAACTCGCTGCTGGCCATGGTCGGCGGTCTGCTGGCGGCCCTGGTGGTCGGCCGCAACGACCCCGGCTTCGTGCATAACGGCGCCCTGGCGGGCCTGGTGGCGATCTGTGCCGGCTCCGACATCGTGCACCCGATCGGTGCATTGCTGATCGGCGTGGTGGCCGGCGCCGGCTTCGTATTCGGCTTCGAGTTCATTCAGAAGAAGCTGAAGATCGACGATGTGCTGGGTGTGGTGCCGCTGCACGGTGTTTGTGGCGCATGGGGCGGTATTGCTGCCGGCATTTTCGGCTCCACGGCACTCGGGGGTGCCGGTGGCGTGACTTTCATGTCGCAGCTTGTCGGTACGCTGGCCGGACTGCTGATTGCCGTCGCGGCCGGGTTTGCGGTGTACGGTGCGGTCAAGGCGACGATCGGCCTGCGGCTCTCGGAAGAGGACGAATACCGCGGTGCCGACCTGTCGATCCACCAGATCAGCTCCAATCCTGAAGAGGACATGAATCTGGGCTGATCCGCTTCCGCTCAAGCATGATGGCCGGCCCTTTCGGGGGTCGGCCATCGTCGTTTCAGCGGTTCCCCAACAGCGGAATCCAGTTGAGCACCATGCGCTGGCATAGCGCCTGCATCGGTTCCAGATGGGCTGCGATGCCGTTGCGGATCGCTGCAATGCCCGTATCGCCGAGAAAGGTACGCTCGCTCTCGCCCGACTCGATCCAGTGATCGATAATCTCCTCATCGACCTCGACATGGAACTGCAGTCCGTACTGGCCGCGACCGAGTCGGAAGGCCTGCTGCGACACCACGGGGTTCGTGGCCAGCAGTGTTGCGGCAGGCGGCAGGTCGAAGGTCTCGCCATGCCACTGGAAAATGGTCATGCCGTCTGCCGGCAACAGCGAGAAGAGCGGGTCATCAGCTGCCTCCCGGGTCGGAAGGACGGGATACCAGCCGATTTCCCGCGCTGGCGAGACATAAACCCGCCCACCGGCGGCCTTGGCCAGCATTTGCGCGCCCAGGCAGATGCCGAGCATCGGCATACCTTTCTGCAGGCCGTGACGAATCAGTTCCAGTTCAGCGGCGATGAATGGAAGGTGCTCGTCGTTGGCCGACATCGGGCCGCCCATGATGACGACGCCGGCATAGTCTTCGATCGGTGACGGCGCCAGCTGTTTTTCCGTATCGTAGTGTTCGAGCATGACATCGTTCTCTTCCAGCACCTCGCCGATGATGGCTGCCGGCTCGATGGCCAGGTGCTCCATGACCAGAACCTTCATGGCCAATACCTCACGCTATTCGACGATCGAGACATGCACCGACACCTCCAGTTTCTGGTCCGGATGGCCGCGGTAGATGCCGCGCAGCGGCTGCACATCGAAGTAGTCGCGGCCGATGGCGGTACGCACGTATTGCCAGTCGACCAGCTTGTCGTTGGTCGGGTCGATGCCCATCCAGCCGTAGCCTTCGTGCCACGCCTGCACCCAGGCGTGGGTGGCGCCGCCGCCACGGATATGCTGGCCGATCTCGCCCTTGGCCGGATCGAAGATGTAGCCGCTGACATAGCGGGCCGGGATGCCGGCATTGCGCAAGACACCGGTCATCGCATGCGTCATGTCCTGGCAGACGCCGCCGCCGTGCTCGAACAGCTCCTTGGGGCTGGAGTGGACGTGCGTGACCTCCGGGTCGTAGCGGAAGGTGCGGTAGAAATAGCGGGCCATTTCGTAGAGCGCATGACCGAACTCGATCTCGTCCATCGCCATATTGATTTCGTGGCCCAACGGCACCGATTCGTATTCCTGCAACGGCGGCACGCCGGGCGACCAGCAGAGGAATTCGGTCCAGCGCTCGCTGTACGGCCTCGGGTCCGGAGATGATTCCGGTCCGCAGCTGATGGAGTTGGTGGTCTCGACCACCGATTCGGCAACGATCTCGAGATAGTCGTGCGGTTCGATGATGTCGAAATGGGTGACCCTGTTGCCGAAATGGTCGCGGTGCGTGCCGAGCCGGGTGGACGGGGAAACATCGAGCGAATGGCTGACGACGCGTTGCAGGCCGGTATCGACCGGCGACATGCGCAGTTCGTTGTGCGACAGCGAAACGGGTGCGGCGTAATCGAAGCGGGTCCGGTGCACCACGCGCAACTGGATATGTTCGCCTTCGGAGAGGGTATGCATGGGGCTCCTAGCGTTGCTGCTGCTGCGGGATCTGCAGCGACAGCCGTTCGTTATTGCCGTGGATTACGGTGATGGTCACCGAATCGAAGAAAGTCTGGTAGATCATGGTCGAGATCTTTCCGCACCGCTTCTGGACCGATTCCAGGTAACCCTTCAGGCCCATGCCGAGAACATCCTCGCCGGCGGCGCCGCCACGCAGGTCATCCAGGAAGATCTCGGTCTCCCGGGAGAGCATGTATTGCTGCCGGTTGCTGATACGAATGCCTTGCAACGCCTCATGCAGCTGCCGGATGCAGTAGTGGATGGAACGCGGAAAGCGGCTGTCGAGGTTCAGCAGGTTGATCACCTTGGGAGGCTCGATGCGGGCCTTGTATTTGCGGCGATAGGCTTCGTAGCCTGAAACCGAGCGCAGCAGCGCCTGCCACTGGTGCAGGTCGAGCGGTTTGCCGATCTCGTCGGCGCTGGGCAGGAGCAGGTGGTACTTGATCTCGAGAATGCGGCTGGTCATCAGGGCGCGTTCGAGTGAAATCCCCAGGCGCATGAAGTTCCACGATTCGTCATGGCTCATCGTATTGTCGACCAGACCGTGGAAGGCACTGCAGAACTGGCGCACCTCGGCAAGGAACGAGTCCTGCCGGCCGCTGTTTTTGACCTTCTCCATGCCGAGATACATCTTGTTGAGATAGAGCCACATCTCCTCGCTGATGCGTTCACGGATCGTCCGCGCCATCTCGCGGGCATGGTTCAGGCAGGTACGGATGGAGTAGGGATGCGTCGTATCGCTGATCAGGAATGCCAGCACGTTGTCCCGGGTCACCTCACCGTAGCGCTCATCGAATGCCTCGCGGGAATTCGTGATGGCCAGCATCGGCGACCAGACATCGAGTTCGGAGAAGTAGTGCTGCTCCAGACTCATGCGCTGGTTGACGTCGAGGATGCGGGCGATGTTCTCGGCCCTCTCGATCTGCTGGCCGAGCTCGAAGATGTTGCGGGCGATGCGGCTAAGCACGCGACGCCTCTGCGCCGTTCTCCGGATAAAGCACCCAGGTATCCTTGCTGCCGCCGCCCTGCGAAGAGTTCACGACCAGGCTTCCCTGTCTGAGCGCCACGCGAGTCAGGCCGCCGGGCAGCACACGTACATCACCGTGGACATCGCAAACCGCGAAGGGGCGCAGGTCGACATGGCGCGGGAAGAATCCGTGTCCGCCGTCCTGCTCGACCCACGTCGGGTGCGTGGAGAGCTGCTGGATCGGCTGGGCGATGTAGTGGTCGGGATTGGCGGCCAGTTGGCTGCGGAAAGCTTCCAGCTCCTTCTTGCTGGCGTGGCTGCCGACCAGCAGTCCGTAACCGCCCGAGGCATCGGTCGGTTTGACGACCAGCTCGCGCAGGTGCTCCAGCATGTAGCGCAGATCCGTTGCGCGCGAGCCGAGGTAGGTCGGCACGATCGGCAGGATCGGCTCCTCGTCGAGGTAGTAGCGGATGATCTCGGGCGTGTAGGCATAGAGCGCCTTGTCGTCGGCAACCCCGTTGCCCGGCGCATTGGCCAGCGCCACATTGCCGGCCCGGTAGGCATGCATGATCCCCGGCACGCCGAGCACGGAGTCGGGGCGGAAGGCCAGCGGATCGAGGAAATCGGTATCGACACGCAGGTAGAGCACGTCGACGCGCTGCAGCCCGCGCGTGGTTTTCATGTACAGCACATCCTGGTCGACCAGCAGGTCCTGGCCCTCGACCAGCTCGGCGCCCATCTGGTTGGCCAGGAAGCTGTGCTCGAAATAGGCCGAGTTGTAGGTGCCGGGGGTCAGTACCGCCACCGTCGGATTGTCGCGGGCGGATAGCGAGGCGAGGCTGTCGAACAGCATCTGCGGATAGTGGTCGACCGGCCGGACACGGTACTGCTTCAGCAATTCCGGCTGTACGCGTCCCATGACCCAGCGGTTCTCGATCACGTACGAAACGCCGGAGGGACAGCGCAGGTTGTCCTCCAGCACATGGAATTCACCGCTCTCGTTACGGATCAGGTCGATGCCGCCGATGTGCACATGCACCTTGCCCGGCGGATTGAGGCCGCTCATCTCGCGGCAGAAAAGGGTGGACCTCATGATCTGCGAGGTCGGTACGACGCCGGCCTTGAGGATCTTCTGCCCGTGGTAGACATCCTCCAGGAAGAGGTTCAGGGCGACCATCCGCTGGGCGACACCCTGCTCGATCTTTTGCCATTCGTGGGCATCGATGATGCGCGGCATCAGGTCGAAGGGGAAAATCTTTTCGGTGCCGCGTGCATCGGAATAGACCGTGAAGGTCACGCCCTGGTTCAGCATGGATAGATCGGCCGAGTGCTGCAGGCTTTCGACACCAGCGGTGCCGAGCGCTTCGAAATGCCCGAAGGCCTGCCGGTATGCCGGCCGGATGCTGCCGTCCGGCAGGAAGGCTTCGTCCCAGCGGGCAGCGCCGGTGGCATGGATCAGTGGAGGATTGCCGTGCATGACATCCTCTACGGTAGCGGAAGAGACGGGCCCGTTCAAAGGAAAGGGCCTAGCTGTGCTTGCTGTAGCTGTCGGGCAGTGGCGAACGGGCATAGGCGCCGTGCATGTAGAGCATGGCGTCGGCATGCCGGTCCAGCATCTCGTAGGCGATGTCGGCTGCGATGACGATGAGGTTCTTGAGCAACACGATGGCGATGTCGGCATGTTTCTGGACAAGATGTGCGAAGGTTTTACGGGACAGGGCCAGCGCCTCGATGGAGCAGGTGGCAATGCCGGTGGCCGAGTGCGGCCGTCCGTCCACGAATCCGAGGATGCCGGCAGCGTCACCCGGGCCGAGTTTGGCGACGAAGCTGGAAGGCGACTGCGACGACGGCAGTTCGCGGACCACATCCAGATGGCCGCTCAGCAGGATGATCAGGTCGCTGTTCTCGGGCGAGCCCTGGCGATAGACGATCTCCAGCGCCTGGAAGCTGATGGCTTCGAGATGACGGCAGAGGATGCGGACCTGCTCCATGGTCAGGTTTCTGGCTAGGTTGAACTGCGATACCACTTCGGCGACATGCTCGGTCGGTCGGGACAGCGTGGTCGTCATGCAGGCTCCTTGCAGAAAGAGGGATTGCCCGGCCATCGCCCCGGGGGGTGGCAATGGCCGGGCGGGTGGTGTTTCCGTGAGAGGAGGGGGATCTGCTAGAAACACACGCCATGGTATGAGCAGGATTCGTGCCAACCTGCCGCCAGCGACAGTTTGCGAATTGGCAGCGCAATGAATCGCGGCCGTTGCCCATGCCGTGACCTTCCAGCGCCCATTTATTGTGCACAGATGGATGCATGCCGGTGTTTGCGCATCCCGCCGGCCGGCGATGTAATGCGCCTTATGCATGCCATTTCTTCCCATATCCGGCGCGTCGCCCGCGGCAAGCACGGCGCCGAGCATCTGAATCGCCAGGAGGCGTGCGAGGTCTTCGCGCATCTGCTGGACGAGGTCGCCGACCCGTTGCAGATCGGTGCCTTCCTGATCGCCGAGCGCATGAAGGGGGAGACGGCCGAGGAGATCGCCGGCTTCGTCGATGCCGCCCGCACCTGGTCCATCGGTTACGGCGACGTGCGCGCACCAGCCGGTTGCGTCGATCTGCCCTGCTATGCCGGCAAGCGGCGCGCCGCTCCTGTGCATCTGGCGGCGGCACTACAGGCGCGCGATGCCGGCATCCCCGTCTTCGTGCATGGCGTGTCGCACATCGAGGGCAGGCTCAGCGCCTGGCAGGCGCTGGAAGCTGCCGGTGTGCAGCGGGCGGGGAGCCTCGCCGATGCGCAGGCGATCCTCGCGCACGACGGTATCGTCTATGCGGATCTTGCCGAGCTTTGTCCGCCGCTGCTCCGTATCTACAACCTGCGACCGAGATTGGGCGTGCGCTCCTTCGCCAATACCGTGGCGCGGCTGCTCAATCCGCTCGGCTGCGCCGGCCAGTTGAACGGTTTCTTCCACACGCCCTATGCCGACAAAATGGCCGGTGCCAACGTGCTGCTCGGCCAGCCGCGCTCGCTGATCTTCATGGGGGCCGAGGGCGATCCTGAATTGTATGCCGAGCGGCAGAAGGTGGTGGCGATGCAGACGGGCGGCGATATCGCCATGCTCGATCTGCCCGATTGCGGCTGCGACTCGTATCCGAAGGAGAAGGGCGAGCCGGAAGCCGTCGCGGCGCGCTTCGCGGCTATACTTGCTGGGCAGCTTGATCCCCAAAGGGATGCCCGCGAGGTGGCCACACTGGATCGTATGCTGGCCGCCTTCCGCTGGGCGGCGGGTGGTGAACTGCCATCAGACTGGACGATCACGGAGAGATAACGATGGCAAAGGTACTGGTTCCATTCACCAAGGGTGTCGAGGAGATCGAATTCATCGCGGTGGTCGACATCCTGCGCCGCGCCGGCGTGGAGGTCTGCATGGCGAGCCTCGACGGCAAGCCGGTCACCGGCCGTTCCGGCATCACTATCCAGCCCGATGCATCGCTGCCGGATGTAATGAACGACGGCTGGGAGATGGTGGTGTTGCCCGGTGGGCAGCCGAATGCGCGTTTGCTGCGCGACGATGCCAACGTGAAGGCCGTGGTCACCCACCTGCGCGAGCATCGCAAGTCCATTGCCGCTATCTGTGCGGCTCCCACGGCCCTGGCCGCTTATGGCGTGCTGGAGGGCAAGAGAGTCACCTCCTATCCAAGCACCGAGGCGGAGATTCGAGAGAAGGCACCGTCCGCCGTCTATGTGAACGATATCGTCGTCGAGGACGACTTCCTGGTCACCAGTCGCGGCGCAGGCACAGCCATCGAATTCGCCCTGCGTCTGGTTGCTCGTCTCTGCGGCGAAGACAAGTCTGACGCAGTTCGTCATTCTATCGTCGCTTGAGGTGCCAAAGTTCGAATTGAAATAGAATGAAGAAGCGTCGGCAGCATTATGTTTGGAGAAAATATCTAGCTCCGTGGACTGATCACGGAAAGATATGGTGTCATCGAAATGGAGAGCAACCTTTCCAAACAAGTCCTGTAAATGTTGCGGTAGAAAGAGATTTCTACAAATTGACTGAACTAACACAGAGCGATCTACATTTCGTATATAAAGTAGCTATCGAACCGATCCGACATCCGGAACTTAAGCGAATGAATGAAGATTGGCTCAATACCTTTGAAGAGGTGTTCCGATTAGATAAGCAACTAAGAAGGCAGGAACAGTTATCACATGAGATCGTAGCAGAACTAGATGAAGTGATGCATAACCTTGATGAAGAACATCATACAAGGGTTGAACACAGCGCTTCTACACACCTTGATGCTCTGATCAATGGCGATACAAACTTTTATGATGATGACGACGCTGCATCTGAGTTTCTATATTTTTTAGCAAGCCAATATTTTCGAACGAAGAATATACGAGAGAGCGTTCTTCGT
>DATLWR010000171.1:0-8357 GCA_035576205.1 Mariprofundaceae bacterium | reverse complement strand
CTGGCCGATAGCGAACGGCGCGCCCTGCGGCTTGCCACCCGCGTGCGACCGACACTACGCAAGCTGGTCCGCGGGATCTGGCCCGGGCCCGTTACCCTCGTCTTCCAGGCGGTGCCGGGCCTGCCCCGTTGCTGCTACCGGCAGGGAAAAATCGCCGTGCGTGTCGATGCCGATCGCGAGACCCGCCGACTGGCGAAACTCGCCGGCGGCCTGCTGCTCTCCAGCAGCCTGAACCGGCGCAGCGGACGCACCGCCGTGCCCGGACGAAAGCTGCACCTGCGCTGGCACCGGCATCTCTCCACCTGCCTGCCGGGCGGCTCCGGAAGTGGAAAGGCCTCAAAAATCATATTGATTCATGGGGAAGAAATACGCCCAATTCGGGCATGACGTAACCATCCGGGCTGGCTAACATGCTGCCCCATGCCTTCATTCGCCGACCTTCTCAAAAACCTCTGGACCCGCCTCGGCTCGATGTCGCTGGCGATCATCCTGCTCGTCGTGCTATCCGTCGCTTCGGTGATCGGCACGGTGCTGCTGCAGAATCAGGACCAGACCGACTACCTGCAACAGTTCGGCCCGCTGTGGTACTGGGTATTCCGCTCGCTCGGCCTGTTCGACATGTACCACACCTGGTGGTTCCTTTCCCTGCTCGGTTTCCTGATGCTCTCCCTCTCTGCCTGCCTGTGGCGCAACGTGCCGCGCATGCTGAAAGAGATGCGTGGCCGCAAGGCGACGTTGCCGGAGAAAACCTTCAAGCACATGCAGATGCTGCAGCAGTGGCGTATCTCAGCCAACGAGCGGGAAACGCTCGAGAAGCAGCTGCGTCACGAACTGCGCGGCTGGGAGTTCGTCACCGCCGAGGCCGAAGGCCAGCATTACATCCGCGCCGACAAGGGGCGCTGGAACAAGTGGGGCTACATCTCGGTGCATACCGCCATCCTGATCATCCTGATCGGCGGCATGATAAGTGTGGAGTTCGGCATCCGCGGCAACATGTCGGTGCCGGAGGGCCAGTCGGCCAACAGCATCAGCTTCCTGAAGGGCGGCCAGGACAAGACGATGACCATGCCCTTCTCGGTGCGCTGCAACAGCTTCAGCATCCAGTTCTTCCCGACGGGCGCGCCGAAGGAGTTCCGCAGCAACCTGACGATCATCGACGGCGGCAAGGAGGTCCTGACCAAGGACATCATCGTCAACGAGCCGCTCTACTACAAAGGCGTGCGCATCTACCAGGCGAGCTTCGGCGACGGCGGCTCCGCCATCGGCCTGAAGCTGTACCACCTCGACGGCTCGGCCGAGATCAGCCAGGCGAAGACGAAGGTCTACAAAACCTACACCGACCAGGCGACCGGCGTGACGCTGGAAATCACCGACTTCAAACCATTCAACGTCGAGAACCTCGCCAACCCGGGTGAGCCGAAGGATTTCAAGAATCTCGGCCCGGCGGTCGAGTTCGTCATGCGTGGCCCGGGGCTGAAGCCGGTGAAGGTGAAGAGCTTCATGAACCCGTTCGTCGGCCGCGACGGCGTCAACCGCGGCTCTTTCATGCTGGTATCGCTGACCGGCGACGCCAAGGACTACCAGCCGTTCTCGTTCGGCATCGACCTGACCAATCCGCAGGAGTGGCAGCTGTTCCACGACTTCATGCGCGAGCTCGCCCAGCGCAGCGATGTGAAGGATCCGAAACAGCGCAACCTCGAAGCCTTCAAGGCTGCACTCACCGACGTGTTCGGCGACAAGCGGCCGGAGGGTTTCCAGCAGATGGCCGAGCGCATGCTGCAGGCGATCCAGATGCTGCCGCAGATTCCCTGGCCGTTCATTCCGATGCTGGATGATTTCGACCAGGTCTACTACACCGGCCTGCAACTCGCCGAAGACCCCGGCATGAATGTGGTCTGGGCCGGCAGCGCCATCCTGGTGATCGGCCTGTGCCTCATGTTCTACATGCCACACCGCAAACTCTGGCTGGTCTTGAAGCCGGAAGGCGATGCCATCCAGGTGAGCCTCGCCGCAATGACCACCCGCAACGCCATGGCTTTCGAACAGACCTTTAATGCTCTGTTCACAAAGCTCGCCAAGGGTACCCCGACCCAAGCCTGAACGGGGCCCAAGTCTGACAAGGAGATAGATGATGACTGCAATCACCGCTGAATCCGGTCTGTTCGACCAGCTGCACCAGGGACGCATCGGCTTCGTCCGCTTCACGGCCTACATCGGCTTCATCCTCGGCGCCATCGCCCTCGCCCTCTTCGGCGGCACCGGCTACGAGGAGAACAACTACCTTTTCCAGCTCGTCGGCATGCAGGGCGTGCTGTGGGGCGGTACCGGCGCGCTGCTCGGTGTCGCGTTCGGCGCCATCGGTGGTGCTATCCGCCCGTCGATGACCGAGTCGAAAGTGTCGCTCAACGTCCTGCCCTGGCTCGACGTGGCCGTCGTGATGATCGCCCTCTCCTTCCTGTGGGCAGCCTTTGAGCCGGCTGCCAGCCAGATCAACTACGAGGACCAGTCGAACCTCGTTTCCGGCCGCATCATCATGGCGATGAACGTCATCTTCATCTTCTCCGCCGTCTCCTACATCGCCTACCTGTTCGCACCGGAATCGTTCATCGGCCGCATCGCCACCTGGTCGGCATGGGCGGGCGTCTATGCCGGCGGTTCGGCGCTGCTCTTGCGCTGGCACGAGTCCTACCTGATCAATGCCGAGATCGGCCATGCTCCGGTCTCCAACCTCTACGAAGTATTCATCCTGCTGTTCTGCATCACCACCATGGTGTACCTAGCGCTGGAGAAGCGTTATCAGGCCAAGGCGATGGGTGCCTTCGTGATGCTGCTGGTCTCGGCCGGTGTCTTCTTCGGCATCTGGCTGAGCTCCGTCGGCCAGGCCGACATCAAGCCGCTGGTGCCGGCCCTGCAGTCCTACTGGATGAAGATCCACGTGCCGATGAACTTCGTCGGCTACGGTTCCTTCGCCGTCGCCTGCGGCGCCGGCATGGCCTACCTGTTCCGCCACCGCCTGGAGGTCAGGAACAGCAACAGCAAGCTGCTGGCCGTCTTCCCGACGCTTGACCAGCTCGACCAGCTTGCCTACAAGGCGGTCGCCATCGGCTTCCCGGCCTTCACGCTGGCCACCATCCTCGGTGCCGCATGGGCGGCCGAGGCCTGGGGCGGCTACTGGTCCTGGGACCCGAAAGAGACCTGGGCGCTGATTGTCTGGCTGGTCTACGGTGCCTACCTGCACGCACGCGTTTCGCACGGCTGGCACGGCAAGGCACTGGCCTGGTGGGCGGTGGCCGGCTTCCTGGTCACGGTCTTCTGCTTCCTCGGCGTGAACATGTACCTCTCCGGTCTGCACTCCTACGGCCGGCTGAGCTGACACTCACTTCTGATTCGGAAAAGGCGGGCCAAAAGCCCGCCTTTTTTCTTTACCGGCGCCTTCCGTCACCCCTGCAGAAACGCTATTCCATTTTGACGCTCGAACTGAATTTTCCCGTCCTGGCATCCAGGAACACGGAAACGTCGCCGGTGGCGTAACCGCCGTTGATAATCCAGTAGGTGGCCTCGCTGGGGCCGGAGCCCTGATAGTTCACCGACATGTTGGGCTCATTCCCCTTCAGGCCGTGCTTTTTGGCTTCCTGCATGGCCTGGTCGCTGTCGATAAAGTCACCCAGATCCTTGGTGCTGTATCCGAGACGGACTTCCATGAGCTTCACATTCGAGCCATTCGCGGTGATCACGCAGCGCTTGTCGGCTCCCGGAGAATAGAAGGCGTATTTCCATTCGTCCGCCGTTCCGTCCGCATGCACCGATATGGACGACAGACTCACCAGCACGGCGTCGCCTTGCCATTGCTTGCCGGCGGCGATGACTTGCGGCAATGCGGACCTGGCCGTCAAGCCGCCCGCCAGCGCTGCGTCCGCACCCATGACCACCATAACCATCGTGAGCATGGCCAGCTTCTGAAAACGTCGATTCATCATACACCCCCCTCCTGTTACCGGCCGGGCCGTGGCGACGGAACTTCCCCCGTACACCGCCGCGGCTTTCTTCAGGATACCGCCATGTAACGTAGCACAAGTCCCCGAATGCCGTGCGATCCCGTGCCGAAGAACTGCCACACGGGTGTCGCTTTTCTTTGGCCGTCAGACCGTTATGCTGTCTGCCATGACTGCACGCCTGCGCAAGATCGTTTTTCCGGCTGCCGGCCTCGGCACCCGTTTCCTGCCCGCCACCAAGGCGACCCCGAAAGAGATGCTGACCATCGTCGACCGGCCGCTGATCCAGTACGCCGTCGAGGAGGCGTTGGCCGCGGGACTGGAGGACATCATCATGGTCACCGGCCGCGGCAAGCGTGCCATCGAGGACCACTTCGACATCTCCGCCGAACTGGAGAGCAGCCTGCGCGATGCCGGCAAACACGCCCTCTACCAGGAGGTGTCGAGGGTTTCGCGCATGACCAACATCGCCTACATCCGCCAGAAACAAGCGCTGGGACTGGGCCATGCCGTGCTCTGCGCCGCCGACTGGGTCGGCGACGAAAGCTTCGGCGTATCGCTGGCCGACGAACTGATCCTGGGCCCGGTGCCGGCCATGCAGCAGCTGAGAAGGGTATATGAGTCCACCGGCTGCTCGGTGATCGGCCTGATGGAGGTGCCGAAGGAGCAGGTATCACGCTACGGCATCGTCGCCTGCCGCGAGGAGGAGAGCGGCCTGCTGCGCCTGACCGACATGGTGGAGAAACCGGCCGCCGAGGAGGCGCCGTCGAATCTGGCCATCATCGGCCGCTACATCTTCACACCGCGGCTGATGCAGCTGTTGCATGACACAGCCCCGGGCAAACAGGGCGAGATCCAGCTGACCGATGCCATGGCCCGCCTGGCGAAAGAGGAGCCGGTCTACGGCGTCATGATCGAGGGCGAGCGCTTCGACGCCGGCAACCCGATGGGCTTCCTGCTGGCCAACGCCACCATCGGCCTGCGCCATCCGGAATACGGCGACATCCTGCGCCAGCACCTGCAGGAACGTCTCGAGCATTGAAACCCGCCAACATCCTGGCCGTCGATCTTGCCAGCGGCGCCATCGCCGCAGCCCTGCTGCGCGCTGACGGCGGTCTGTTCACCGCCGACGATACCCATACCAAACCGCATTCACAAACGCTGCTGCCGCTGCTGAAGCAACTCATGGCCGAGGCAGCCCTCCACTGGAACGAACTGGAGCTGTTCGCGCTCGGCGCCGGCCCCGGCTCGTTCACCGGCATCCGCATCGCCGCCGCGACACTGGCGGGGCTCAATGCCCCGATCGGCAAACGCTTCCTGCATCTCTCGTCGCTCGCCGTCACCGCCCGGCAGGTGGAGAGCCGCGAACCCGTATGGGTGATCGAGGATGCCCGCGCCGGCGATGCCTATGTCGGCTGCTACCGGAACGGCGAACCGTTGCAGGAGGATCGATGCCTGCGCTGGGACGAGGTTGCGCAATTTCCGCCGGCCGCCTTCGCCTGCCACAACGAGCCGGCGGTTGAACTAGTCGGCTGGCAACGCCTGCCGCTGGCCTTGCCGCGCAGCCAGGCACTCGCCGATGCGACCCGGGCCGCGCTGGACAGGCTGGACGATATCGGCAGCCTGCCGCGCTATCCGCAGCCCGCCTACCTGCAGGCCTCGCAGGCCGAGAGGAATGCCCATGCCTGAGCCCCGCACTTCCGACTTCGAGACATCCGAACCGATCCGCATCCTGTTCGTCTGTCTCGGCAACATCTGCCGCTCGCCGCTCGCCGAGGTGGTGGTGCGTGCCGAAGTGGACCGGCGCGGTTTGCAGAACACCTTCCACATCGAATCGGCCGGCACCGGCGACTGGCATGTCGGGAATGGTGCCGACCCGCGTTCGGCGGCCACGGCCGAGCGCTACGGGCTGGACCTGAGCCGACACAAGGCGCAGCAGATCACACGGCGGAATGTCGGCGACTGGCACTGGTTCGTCGCCATGGACCACGACAACCGCCGCAATCTGCTGGCCATGGGAGCCCCGGCGGAACGGGTGCTGATGATGCGCCAGTTCGAGGTCGATAAGGGTGCCGCGCCCGAAGTGCCGGACCCGTATTATGGAGGCCCGGACGGCTTCGAGCATGCCTATGCCATGCTGCGCGAAAACGCGGCGCGCCTGCTCGACTATCTTTCGGAAAACGGGACGGAGAACGGCCGCCCCCACTGAGGCAGTCCCGGATTGGGGACTGCCGCCTTCTTCCCGCCCCTAGGGCCGGAAATACTGCGCGTCGATGTGATATTTCTTCAGCAGCTTGCGCACCGTATTTCGGTTCAGTCCCAGCATCTCGGCGACGCGAATCTGGTTGCCGTGACACTCCTGCATGGCCAGCACCAGCAGCGGTGGCTCCACCTGTTCGAGCATGTACTGGTAGAGATCGCGTGCCTCGGCATAACCCAGCTGCGTGAGATACTGCCGGGTACAGCGTGTCACCGACTGCGACAGCGTCTCCTCCTGATTACTGCCGTTGTTGGCGTTGCCGAGCGCCAGCGCCACGTCCGACATGGTGATCGTCGCGCCGGGAGTGAGCACGGCCAGCCTGCGCATGACGTTCCTGAGCTCGCGCACGTTGCCGTGCCAGTCGTGGCGCTGCAGCAGATCGATGGCGTCCTGCTGCAGAATCGGCGCCTGCATGCCCATCTCCTCGACCGCCTGATCGAGCAGGTAGTTGGCCAGCTCCGGGATATCGTCGCGACGATCTCTCAAGGGAGGAATGTGCACCGGAATGACATTCAGCCGGTAGTAGAGGTCCTCGCGGAACTCCCCTTTGCGGATCTTCGCCTGCAGGTCCTGGTGGGTGGCGGCAAGCAGCCGCACGTTCACGGCCCGCGACTGGCTGCTGCCCACCCGCTGCACACGTCCCTCCTCGAGCACGCGCAGCAGCTTGGCCTGCAGCGAAGCCGGCATGTCGCCGATTTCGTCAAGGAACAGTGTGCCGCCGTCCGCCTGCTCGAAACGGCCGGCGCGGGCGCGGTCGGCACCGGTGAAGGAACCTTTCTCGTGGCCGAACAGTTCCGACTCCAGCAGCTCGGCCGGGATGGCTGCAGTATTGATCGCCACGAACGGCTGGGTAGAGCGGCGACTGCGTTCGTGCAGTGCTTTCGCCACCAGCTCCTTGCCGGTGCCGGATTCGCCGGTGATCAGCACGGTGAGGTCGGAAGCAGCCACGCGCCCCAGCGTGCGGAACAGCTGCTGCATCGCCGGACTGCGACCGACCAGCAGCTGCTCGCCCGGCTCCTTGCCCTTGGCCACCTTCTCATGCTTGGCCGAGGCGCCGACTCGCTTGACCAGCTGGCGCACCTCGTCGAGGTCGAACGGTTTCGGCAGGTACTCCATGGCACCGATACGGTAAGCCTGCGCGGCATGGTCGAAGGTCGTTTCGGCGGTCAGCAGAACCACCGGCATCGAAAACACCCCCGACTCCAGGAACTCCATACCGTTGCCGTCCGGCAGATAGACATCGAGGAAAACGATGTCGATCGGTTGCGCCTCCAGCGCCTCCTCCGCCTCTGCGACACTGCCGGCCTGCACCACCTGCAGACCCTCCTCGCGCAGTACGCGGTCGAGAATCCAGCGGATTCCCTGATCGTCGTCGACTACCAATGCACGCATATTCATTCACTCCGCATCGTTGATTCGTCGTTTCTCACGGGCAGGTGCAGCACGAAGGTCGTGCGGCCGCGCTCGCTGATCATGCTCACCCTGCCGCCATGCTCGAGCATCACCCGCTCGACCAGTGCCAGCCCCAGGCCGCTGCCGCGTTTCTTGCCGGTCACATAGGGCTCGAACAGCCGTTCACGCAGCTCCTCGGGGATCGGCGCACCGTCGTTGGTGATGCGCACCTCCACGACCGCCCCCTTGTGATCGGGCAACCGCACGGTCGGTGCCATGCGCGTCTGCCATTCGATATGGGTCGCCGCCGCATCGACGGCGTTGTTCCACAGATTCTCCAGCGCCTGCCGAAGGCGCGCCGGGTGCGTCAGGATCTCCGGCAGGCTGGGATCGAAGACGTGCTTCACCTGAATCTCCGGCACCGGGTGCTCTACGTCGTGGATCAGCGCATGCAGGTTGGTCGGCACCATCTTGATGGCGGCGCGTGGCCCGACCTGCAGGAAAGCGTCGATGCGGTCGCGGATGCGGTCCACCTCGCCGAGGATATGCACCGTCGTCTCCCGGATATCGCCCTCCACCGGCTGCTCGGAGAGCCACTGTGCCGCACCTCTGAGCGAGGCCAACGGATTCTTCACCTCGTGCGCCATCTCCAGCGCGATGCGTGCCACCGTCTCGGCGAGGATATGGCGGCGGGCATGCTCCTGCGCCTCGGC
>DATLWR010000170.1:0-11782 GCA_035576205.1 Mariprofundaceae bacterium | reverse complement strand
GCCGGCGAAGGATACGAGTTGGAGAACCAGACGGTACCCGAGAGCCCGCCCAGCGCTGCACTCACATCACCCTGCACAGCCGCCTTGCTGGCATTCTGCGGCACACCGCGCCAGACATACTGGCTGAATGCACCGAGATCCCCGGAGATGCTCAGATCATCGGCCTGAGCCGGTGCTGCGTTCATATTCAGCCCCAGAAGGCCAGCGACCATCATGGCCAAATACCCTTTATTCATTTTCATAGAATTGCTCCTTGCGTTGATTGTCGGTTTGCACCGCGTGCCAAATGATTAGCAGGAGATGTGCCAATACATGTTTTGTTGCATAAATATGGGATCATAAGGATCAACAAGTAACCAATGCCTATTTTGTGGGCACAAATGACCAAGTTTTAGCTATGGCAGCAACCATGAATACGATACGTGCATCCAACGCGAATTCCTTGCTATTCTTCGCCGGCACAAGGAGTCGCCCATGCATATCGATTTTGAATTCGCCCCCTGGGGCATGTTTTACGCAGCGCTGATGTACATCGTCGGCAACGGCATCTGGACCAATCACCTGGTCCGCCGCAAGCAGTGGCTGGGCTGGCTGATGTGGTCCGCCTCGGCGATCCTGGTCGTGCTCGCCGGTGCCGTGATCGAACTGCGCCTGTCGGGCGGCTCCGGCCTGTGGGCGGACCTGAGCAGTGCGGATCTGGAAAAATACTGGATCATCGCCACCCTATATGCGCTGCTCTCCTTTCCCGGCGCGGCCAGCATCATTTTCAGGCAGGACATCGCCTGGACCCGGCTGGCCGTTACCGCCATCGCGATGCTCGTGTTTATCCCGCTGGGCGGCCAGTTGCATGACCCCGAGAACAACCGGCTGGCACTGAGCATCGGCATTACGCTCGCGACCTGTGCCATCATGTGGTTCTGGATCACGCTGCTCGACTGCGAACCCGAGCACCGGAGAAAGACCGTACCTGTCGAGGAGATGAGCCTGTGAACAATGCCGAAGCCAGAGCCAGTACCCTGATCGAGGCGCTGCCCTATCTGCAGCGTTTCGCCGACCAGACCATCGTCATCAAGTACGGTGGCAATGCCATGGTCGAGGAGACGCTCAAGGCAAGCTTTGCGATGGACATTACGCTGCTGAAGCAGGTCGGCATCAATCCGGTCGTCATTCATGGCGGCGGTCCGCAGATCGGGCAGGTGCTGAAACAGGTGGGCAAGGAAGCGCGCTTCATCAACGGCATGCGGGTCACCGACGCGGAGACCATGGATATCGTCGAGATGGTGCTGGCCGGCCGGGTCAACAAGGAGATCGTCGCCAACATCAATCGTGCCGGCGGCAAGGCGGTTGGCCTCTCCGGCAAGGACGGCGGCCTGATCTGTGCCCGCAAAATGAAAATCGAGCGGCATACGCCGGATCTCGACGTACCCGAAATTATCGATCTCGGCCACGTCGGCGAGGTTCACAGCATCAATACCGGCATCCTCGAGGTGCTGGAAAAGGATCGCTTCATTCCCGTGATCGCTCCCGTCGGTTATCACAAGGATGCGGGCCAGAGCTACAACATCAATGCCGATCTGGTGGCCGGCGCCATCGCCAAGGCCGTGGGTGCGGCCAAGCTCATCCTGCTGACCGATGTACCGGGCGTGCTGAACAGTGCCAAGGAGCTGCAATCGTCGCTGACCTCCCAGGAAGCCCGGCAGTGGATTGCCGATGGCACCATATCCGGCGGCATGATCCCGAAGGTCAATTGCTGCCTGGATGCGATCGAGCATGGTGTGGCGCGGGCACATATCATCGATGGCCGGGTCCCCCATGCCATCCTGCTGGAGATGTTCACCGATCAGGGTGTCGGCACCGTATTCACCGCCTGATCGATCCGTGGTGGGTCGGGCCACAATGGCCCGACATTGACCCGACAATGGCGCTTGACATATTAGAATATTCTAATGATACTTCCGCCATGCAGATGATTCCTGAACAGAAAATCCGTACGGCAAGTGAAGGGCTGCGCGCCATCGCACACGAAGTACGCCTGTCTGTCCTGTGCCACCTGATGCAGGGACCGATGTGTGTGCAGGATTTGATGGAAGCCACAGGCACTTCGCAGTCCAACCTCTCCCAGCATCTGTCCAAGATGCGGCTGATGGGCATCCTCGAAAACGAGAAACGCGGGCAGCAGGTCTATTACAGTATCGCCAATCCGGCGTTCCGTGGCCTCGTCTCGGCATTGCAGGCCATTTATTGCCCCGAGATCTGCAGCACGTCGAACGGAGAGCTGAAGTGAGCCGTTTTTTTTGGCCTAATACATCAGTCTTTTATAATAGCCTTATCCTTTCCATGCTTTTTGCTCCGGCTTCCGCCGCAGCGGTCACGCTGAAGGAAGCGACTGCCCTGGCCCTGCACGATAACCGCCAGATCGAGGCCCAGCAGATGAATTCGGAAGCAGCGCACGCACAAGCCTCCGAGGCTTCCGCGCACCTTTGGCCGCAGGTGGATGCGAGCCTGACCGGCTCCCGTACCAACAACCCGCTGAATGCGTTCGGCACCCGGCTTTTGCAACGCAGCGTCACGGCAGCCGATTTCAACCCGCAACAGCTCAACCATCCGGGAGCGGTGAACAATTACCAGACGGAAGTCGCCGTGCGGTTGCCGATCTACCAGGGCGGCGCGGTCTGGGCATCGCGCAAGCAGACGGGGGCGATCGCCGAAGCAGCCGATTGGCAGCTCGAAACCACCCGCCAGCAAACCATTCTGCAGCTCATCGACACCTTCACCGCCGCCCTCGAAGCGAAGTCGCTGGTCGATGCCAGCCAGAAAGCGCTGGATTCGGCCAACTCGCACCTGCGCAATGTCCAGGCACAGCTGAAGCGTGGCTTTGCAATCCAGAGTGACGTCATGGACGCCGAGGCCCACCAGTTGCAGGCCGAAGTCAACCTGCGCCAGACCCAGAACGCGCTGGCGACCGCGCTTGACCAGCTGCAACTGATTACCGGTTCCAGCAAGACGCTCGATCCGGAAGACCGCATCAGCCTCAAGCTGCCAACGCACGACATGCAACAGTGGATCGAGCAGGCGATGGCAGAGCACCCGCTGCTGAAAGGCCTGCAGGCCCAGGTGGAAGCGTCGGAAGCCAATATCAGCCGCAGCCGCAGCGGTTACCTGCCCAAGGTCGGCCTGATGGCCAGCGAGCAGTGGAACCACACCTCCCCTGCCCTGAAAAACAGCAACTACACTGTCGGCATGGAGGTGAGCCTCAATCTCTTCTCCGGCGGTGCCGACAAGGCCCGGCTGGATGCCGCCCACGCCCAGGCGACCCGTGCCGAGCTGCTCTATGAGGATATGCGCCAGCAGGTACGCAACGACGTCATGCGTTCGTGGCGCGCACTGCAGGAGTCCCAAAGCCGCGCCGTCGCCCAGCAACAGGTCCTCGACCACGCCGAGGAGTCGCTGCGCATCCTGACGCTGCGTGAGCAGGTGGGGCTGGAGAAGGCCACCGACGTACTCAATGCCCAGGCCATGCGTGACGAACGCCTGGCGCGCAAGATCCAGTCCCAGTTCGATGTCATTCGCAATCAGGCGGCGCTGCTGTATGCCGCAGGCGCCCTTACCCCGGAGGTAATTCAATGAGTTTCGTGAATCCGAGTCGTGCCCTTCTCGCTGCCGTCGTCATGCTGCTGGCAGCCTGCGGATCGGAAGCGCCGAACGACGCCGGCACGACGCAGGCGGCTGTCGAGGCCAACATCCAGACCGTCAAGTCGCAGGAGGTGGCACAGCATTACTATGCCAGCGGCAATGTCACCAGCGACCATCGCATCGCCGTCAGCTCACGTCTTTCCGGTTACATCCGTCAGATTGCCGCCCGCGAGGGCGAACGCGTCAAGAAGGGCGAGGTGCTGGTCCGCATCGACCCGGTCGATGCCAAGCAGAACCTGGCTCAGGCCAAGGCCGATCTGGCCGATGCCAAGACCGACTTCGACCGCTTCAAGGAGCTGCTCGCGGCCAATGCCGTATCCAAGCAGCAATACGACAAGGCGGAGCTGCGCTACAAGGTGGCGCTCTCCCGCCTCGCTCAGGCCGAGAACCAGCTATCCTATGCGGAGATCACCTCCCCTGTCGACGGTATCGTCGTGCAGAAGCTGCTGAACACCGGCGACCTCGCCGGCCCGGGCATGCCCGTGCTGATCGTCGAGGATCCCGCACAACTGCTGGTCGAGACCAGTGTCTCCGAGCAGTACATCGACGCGCTGCACGTCGGCGACGCCGTCGACCTGCACATCCCGTCCGCAGCTGCGCCGCTGAACGGCAAGATCAGGCAACTGGTCGATGCCGCCGACCCGGGAACGCACCAGTTCCTCGTCAAGGTCTCCATCGACGGATCGGACGCCGTCCGGCCCGGCATGTTCGCCGAAGTGGGCTTCCGCACCGGCAGCCGCCAGGCACTGCTGATCCCGCAGGCGGCCGTGGTGCACCGTTCGGGCCTGACCGGCATCTATCTGGTGGATGCCAAAAACATCGTCCATTACCGCCAGATCCGCCTCGGTACGGCTGCCGGCAACGATGTCGAAGTCGTCGCCGGTCTCGTGGATGGTGACCGCATCGCCTGGAGCGGCACCGAAGCGTTGCAGAACGGCATGCCGGTGAGGGCGGGCAACTGAACCCATGAAGCACGAATCCGACAAGCAGACCTCTGCCCCGCTGAACATTGCCGGACGCCTCGGTGCCGCAGCCATGCGCACCAACCTGACGCCGATCATCAGCCTGCTGATCTTCCTGGTCGGCCTGGTGGCGCTGTTCGTCACGCCCAGAGAGGAAAACCCGCAGATCGACGTGCCGGCCGCCAACGTGATGGTCCGCATGCAGGGTGCCAGCCCGGACGAGGTCCGCAATCTGGTGGTGCGGCCGCTGGAGATGATCCTGCGCGAGATGCCGGGAGTGGATCACACCTACGGCATGGCACTGGATTCGATGGCCGTCGTCACCGTAATGTTCAAGGTCGGTGAGGACAAGGAAGCCAGCCTCGTCAAACTTTACGACCGCATCATGCACAGCCTCGACCGCATTCCGCCGGGCGCCTCGCAACCGCTGGTGAAGCCGCTGGACGTCGACGACGTGCCGGTGTCGGTGATCACCCTCTCCTCGCCCGATATGGACGGGCTGGCGCTGAAGCGGCTGGCCGAACGGGTGCGCGAGCAGCTGGCACCGCTCCCCGGCGTCTCGGTGGCCGACATCATCGGCGGCCAGGACCACGAGATCCGCATCGAACTCGATCCGGCCCGCATCGCCGCCTACAAGATTCCGCTCGACCGCCTGCACCAGGTGCTGGCGGGTGCCAACCAGGGCGGTCCGGTCGGCGACCTGGTCGGCGACAACGAGGTACGGCGCGTCTGGCTGGACGGCTACCTGAAAAGTGCCGACGAAGTCGGACGCCTGATCGTCGGCCAGTGGCAGGGCAAGCCGATCTACCTGCGCGACATCGCCACCATCACCGACGGCGCTTCGGAGCTGGACAGCCTGCACCGCATCGGCTTCGGAGCCGCCACTGCGGCCGGGAAATCCTCCAACTCCGAATTGCCGGCCGTCTCCATCGCGCTGGCCAAGAAACGCGGCACCAATGCCGTCGTCGTCACCGGCGATATCGTCGACAAGCTGAATACGCTGAAAGGCGACCTGATCCCGGACAACGTCACGGTGACCATCACCCGCGACTCGGGCGTGCGCGCCGACGATGCGGTCAACATGCTGGTCGAGCATCTGGGCATCGCCATCGCCTCGGTGATCGTCATCCTGCTGCTCTTCCTGGGCTGGCGCGAGGCGACCATCGTGACGCTCAACATCCCGCTGATCCTGTTCATCGTGCTGGCCATCGGCCTGCTGGCCGACCAGACGATCAACCGCATCACACTGTTCGCGCTGATCCTGTCGCTGGGCCTCCTGGTCGACGACGCCATCGTGGTGATCGAGAACATCCATCGTCACCTGCACCACGGCGTCAGCGATCTGGCCAACAAGGCGAAGCTGATCGTGCGCGCCACCAACGAAACCGGCAAGCCGACCATCATCGCCACCATCGCCGTGATCCTCGCCTTCATTCCGATGGGCTTCGTGACCGGCATGATGGGTCCGTACATGGGTCCGATCCCCTTCAATGCGCCGGTGGCCATGGGTGCCTCGCTGGTGATCGCCTATATGTTCACGCCGTGGATCGCGCAGCGCTGGATGCCCAGCAAGGATACCTCGCCGACCATGGAGGAGCGCGACGCACAGCCGCAGGACTGGGTCCATCGCAGCTACATGAAATTTGCCGTGCCGCTTATCGAGAATCCGAAGGTGCGCCGCAACTTCTGGATCATGATTGCCGTGCTGTTCGTCTTCGCGATGTGGGAACCGGCCTGGCAGTTCGTGCGCCCGGCCGGCATCAACGGCCCGATGACCCCCGGCACCGTCGAGCTGAAGATGCTGCCCAAGGGCAACAACAACACCTTCAACATCACCATCGACATGCCGGAAGGCACGCCGCTGGAGATGACAGACCGTGTCGCCCGTGACGTCGCCGACGTGGTGCGCAGCCATCCGATGGTCACCGATTACGAGACCTTCACCGGCCAGGCCGGCCCCGTCGACTTCAACGGCATGCTGCGCGGTGCGGTGCTGCGTCAGGGATCCAACCTGGCCGATATCCGCGTCAACCTGGTGCGCAAGGAGGAGCGCTCGATCAAGTCCGAGGAGATCGTGCTCGAGCTGCGCAAGATGCTCGAGCCGGTGATGAAGAAATATCCGCGCGCCAACATCAAGCTGGTCGAGGATCCACCGGGACCGCCGGTTCGCGCCACGCTGATGGCCGAGATCTACGGCCCGAATGATGCGAAGCGCGATGCCGTCGCCAAGCAGGTACGCGGTGTCTTCAGCCACACCTACGATGTCGTCGATGTCGACGATTCGGTCGGCGACGACCAGCAGGAAGTGCGCGTGCGGCTGAACAAGGAGAAGGCGGCCCGACTCGGCGTGGCCACCGCCAGCGTCGCCCAGGCCCTGCGCGATTTCCTGGCCGGCTACGACATCGGCGCGGTGCATATCGAGACCGAGCGCCATCCGGTGCTGCTGAACGTGCGTATGCCGAAATCGCTGCGCGTCAACGCCTCCGATCTCGACCGCATCTACGTCGACGGAGCGCAGGGAGCCGTACAGCTCTCCAGCATCGCGACCCTGGAACCGACCACCGTCGAGAAGCCGCTCTACACCAAGGACGGCCACCCGGTCAGCTATGTGACCGGAGAGCCGGAGAGGGGTTCGCAGGTCTATTCGCTGCTCGACATGGACAAGCGGCTGGACGGCAAGGACATCCTGCCCGGCACGAAGCTTGCAACCGGCGGCATGCGTTTCACCGAGACGCAGCCGGATGACACCTTCGGCTACCACCTGCTGTGGGACGGCGAGATGCGCCTGACGCTGGATGTCTTCCGCGACCTGGGTGCCGCATTCATCGTGGCACTGGTGCTGATCTATCTGCTGATGGTCGCCTACTACGGCGAGTTCATCCTGCCGATGCTGGTGATGGCACCGACGGCGCTGACGATGATCGGCATCTTCCCGGGTCACCTGATAACCGGCCAGCCGTTCACCGCCACCTCGATGATCGGCATGATCGCCCTGGCCGGCATCGTGGTGCGTAACTCCACCCTGCTGATCGACTTCATCCTCGACTATCGCCGCCAGGGCTACTCGGTGAAGGAGTCGGTGCTGGAAGCCGGTGCCGTACGTGCCCGCCCGATCCTGTTGACCGCGCTGGCCGTCATCGCCGGCACCTCGATCATGATCACCGACCCGGTGTTCGGCGGCCTCGGCGTCTCGATGGCCTTCGGTACGCTGGCCGCAACGATCCTGACCCTCTTCATCACGCCGCTGATGTACTACCTCTGGCAGAAGGATATGCCGCTGCCGGAGGAGAATCTCGGACTGCGTCACGAAGAACCTGAATTTTGACCTATCCATTGAACAAGGAGATCACCATGACCATTGAACGTACCATCCGCATCATCGCCGGCAGCTTCATCATGCTGTCCGTCGTACTGGCTTCCATCTACAACGGTGCCGAGCTGACCAAGCCGACCTGGCTGTGGTTTACGCTGTTTGTCGGCGCCAACCTGTTCCAGTCCGGCATCACCCAGTGGTGCCTGATGGAGGAGATTCTCAAGAAGCTCGGCATGAAGTCGGGCTACGCGAAATGAGGACCCTTTGACCGACTGACAGGTGCGGGCGGCCATCTTCCCCTCCCTATTGTGGATGCTGCCCGTACCTGTCGACCTGAAGGCCTGCCCGGCAAATCCGGGTAGCCAGGCGGCTCATGGAAGAGTCGCTGCAATCCGGCAGGAGAGCCGAAGCGGACGGCAACGATGCCGGCCGGGCGGCACGACGCCGCGAATCACGGCTTCCGGACAGCTGCATGGAGGCACTGCCCGGAAGACCGGAAACTGACGAACGGAGCAATTGATGGAATTCATGCAACAGAACGCGGTTTACATTTTTGTCGCCATGCTGGTCGGCTGGATGCTGTGGCAACGACTGCTCGGCCCGCTGCTCGCCGGTGTCAAATCGATGTCGGCCGGTGAATACATGAAGATGCGCGATCAGGCGCACACGCTGGTCGACGTCCGCACGGCCGGCGAATGGGCAGCCGGGCATGCCCCGAAAGCGATTCACATTCCGCTCTCCGACATCGCCCGTCGCAAGAGCGAGATCCCTCAGGACAAGCCGGTCGTCGTGATCTGCGCCTCCGGTAACCGATCGGCAAATGCCGCTGCATTGCTGGCCAGGGCCGGCTACAAGCCGGTCTACAACTTCTCCGGCGGCATGGGCTCGTGGGGCGGCGCCGGACTCCCCGTCCGCAGCGGGAGGAAATGATGCGTAGAACCGAAAAGGAAGGATGCATGAAAGGAAACCGCTGGCTGGCCGCTCTCTTCATCGCCGTGGCCCTGCCGCTCTCGGCAGCCGCCTGCGGCATGGGCGAACGCACCCCGGCGGGCTATGAGAACGCCACGCTCACGCACGCCCACGACCACTGGCAGCAGGGTGCCAATGCACCCATCCCGTTCCTCTTCCTCGACGTGCGTACCCCCGAAGAGTATGCCGCAGGGCACATTCCCGGAGCCAAGCTCATTCCGTTGCCGGAACTGCCGCATCGACTGAACGAGGTACCGAAGGACAGGCAGGTCTATGTCTACTGCCACTCCGGCAAGCGCTCGGCCCGGGCGGCCACGCTGCTGGGCGGCCAGGGATTCACCAATATCGAAAACGTGGTCGGCGGCATCGTCGCATGGCAAGGCGCCGGCTACCCCGTGGAGAAATAACATGTTCGATCGCATCACCGTCGACCAGTTCTACCCCCGCTGGCTCAGCATCCGGGAGAACAACAAGCCGGGCCACTTCATCGACGTCCGATCCCCCGACGAGTACGGGCGTGGCCATGTGCCCGGAGCGCAGCTGATCCCGCTGCACACCCTGCCGGTCCGCGCCAGCGAGATTCCGGCCGACCAGCCGGTCTACCTGATCTGCCAAATGGGCGGCCGCTCGGCGCAGGCGGCGATGTTCCTAGCCCAGAGCTGCGGTTTGACCAATCTCACCAATGTCGAGGGCGGCACCGCCGCCTGGATTTCGGCCGGCTATCCGGTCGCGTAACAGGAGGAGAACATGACCTGCAAATACGGTAACGAGATCATTTTCAACGGTTCCATCGAGGCGGCGGAAACCGCCATCACCGAAGCGCTGCAGAAGGTCGGCTTCGGCGTGCTGACCCGCATCGACGTGGCGGCCACGCTGAAGAAGAAACTCGATCTGGATCGCCCGCCCTACCTGATCCTCGGCGCCTGCAATCCCAAGATCGCCTCGCATGCGCTCACCATGGAACCCGATATCGGCCTGCTGCTGCCCTGCAACGTCGTCGTCTACGAGAACGATGCGGGCAAGACCGTCATCTCGGTGGTGGATGCACCGTCCATGCTGTCGGTGGTCGGCCGCGACGACCTGAAGCCGGTCGCCGGCCAGGTTAACGAATTGCTGTTACAGGCACTCAACGCCTGCAAGGCATGACTTGCCCGGGATCGGGCAAGAGCACAACAAAGGAGAGGTAAAATGTGCAAAAATGTTGGATCACTTGACGCCGTATTGCGGATTATCGTCGGCATGGCCCTGATCATGATGGCCCTGTCCCACGTCTTCACGCCGTGGACGTGGATCGGTGTCGTGCCGCTGGCAACCGCCCTGCTGGGTTATTGCCCGCTCTATTCGGTGATCGGAATGAATACGGCCGAAAAAGCCTGATATTCGAACAGCAGGCTGCGCCCGGCAAAACCGGGCGCAGTCTGCGATACGCCCGGACTACCGGGCACACCAGACAGATGGCACCACACGGGCTCCAGGATGCGAGCCTCCGACGACATGAGCCAAATCTGTCGACTCATATCACACTCAAGAAGTCTGAAGGAGGACTCTGATTATGGCACATGTTGTTATTCTGGGAGCGGGTATCGGCGGATTGCCGGCCGCTTACGAGATGAAGGAGGAGCTGAACAAGCTCAAGGGCGACCACGAGGTGACGGTGGTGTCGAACAACGACTACTTCCACTTCGTGCCGAGCAATCCGTGGGTGGCCGTCGGCTGGCGCACGCGCGACGACATCACCATCCCGCTTGCACCGACGCTAAAAAAGCACGGCATCAACTTCATTTCTGCCGGCGCGCGCGAGCTGCATCCGAACGAAAACCGCATCACCCTCGGTAACGGCCATAGCCTCAATTACGACTACCTGATCATCGCCACTGGTCCGCGTCTCGCCTTCGAACTGGTCGAGGGCACCGGCCCGGAGGGCCACACCCACTCCGTCTGCCACGTCGACCACGCCGTGGAGGCCTACCATGCCTTCGAGGAGTTCTGCAAGAACCCCGGCCCGATCGTCGTCGGCGCCGTGCAGGGCGCCTCCTGCTATGGCCCGGCCTACGAGTTCGCCATGATCCTCGATACCGAGCTGCGCCGGCGGAAGATCCGCGACAAGGTGCCGATGACCTTCATCACCCCGGAACCCTACATCGGCCACCTCGGCCTGAACGGTGTGGAGGACTCGAAGGCGCTGCTGGAGTCGGAGCTGCGCAAGCGCGACATCAAGTTCATCGTCAACTGCAAGACGGTGAAAGTGACCGAGAGCGAGGTGCACTACCAGGAGCTGGACCGCAAGGGCGAGGTGATCCACGAAGGCACCCTGCCGCACAAGTACTCCATGCTGCTGCCGGCCTTCCGCGGCACACCGGTGGTCGCCAACACCGAGGGTCTGGCCAACCCGCTCGGCTTCGCCCTGATCAACGAGTTCCAGCAGAACCCGACGCACAAGAACATCTATTCCACGGGTGTGATCGTCGCCATTCCGCCGGTTGAGACCGAGGCACCGCTGCCGGTCGGCACACCCAAGACCGGCTACATGATCGAGTCGATGACCACCGCCATCGTGCACAACATCGTGCACGATCTAAAGGGCGAGGCGCCGGAGAAAACCGGCACCTGGGGCGCGATCTGCCTGGCCGACCTCGGTGACCGCGGTGTGGCCTTCGTCGCCATCCCGCAGATTCCGCCGCGCAACATCGCCTGGGCCAAGGGCGGCAAGTGGGTGCACACCGCCAAGGTGATGTTCGAGAAGTACTTCATGCGCAAGATGAAGACCGGTGTCTCTGAGCCCTTCTACGAGAAGGCGTTCCTGAAGGCGATGGGTATCACCCGCCTGAAGGAGGATTGATTCCAT
>DATLWR010000169.1:0-4423 GCA_035576205.1 Mariprofundaceae bacterium | reverse complement strand
CCATCGACCGGGCCCGTGCCAGCACGTCGGCCAGCACGGCCACGTCGCGCAGGCCGAGATTCATCCCCTGCCCGGCCACCGGATGTAGCGTATGGGCGGCATTGCCGGACAGCACGATGCGCCCCTTGACGAAGGTTTTCGCCACGCGCGACTCCAGCGCGTAGCAGGCGCGCTTGCTTAAGCCCATCACGCGCCCAAGCCGGCCGCGCGCCAAAGGCCCTGCCGCACTCTCGAGTGCCGCGATGAATTCCGCATCGCTGCGCCGCATCAGATCGGCAGCCTCGCGCGGCGTCAGCGACCAGACGATGGAGAAACGGCCGTCGGCCAGCGGCAGGAAGGCCAGCGGACCGGTCGGCCGGAAACATTCGTAGGCGGTATCATGATGACCGTGCGCCATGGTCACCGAGGCAACCAGACCGAAACGATTGTGGTCCCAGCCGCAACAGCCGATGCCGGCCAGCGAGCGTATGCGGCTGTCGGTACCGTCGGCGCCGACCAGCAGGCGGGCGGTGAGCTGCTGCTCGCCGGTTTCGGTCTCCAGTGTCACGGTCACCGGTGCTGCATCGTTCACCAGCTTCTTCACCGAAGCCGGTGCCAGCAGCTCGACATTCTCCGGCAGGGTGTCGTGCATCGGTTGCAGCACATGATGCATCTGCACCACGTAGCCGAGCGCCTCGACATTCGGGTAGATGGCACGCGCCTCGTCGGTCTCCAGATTGGACATGCCATCCTGACCGGCTTCGGAAACACGGATATGGCGGATCATGCCGGCGCCGGCCGCCGCGATACGCTCCCAGACGCCGAGCGATTCGAGATGCAGGCGCGAGCCGTGCGACAGGGCGATCACGCGCTCCGGGTCGGAAGCCTCGTAGGTAGGCCTGCGCGCCTCGATCAGCGCCGTGCGATAGCCGAGCCTGCCCAGTTCGATGGCCAACGCGGCGCCGATCGCACCGGCACCGACGATGACCACATCGTAATCACAAGCTGCCGATTTTCCCCCGCCCGTCATGCTCACCAGTATTGCCAGCCGGAGTCCGAATGCAAGCCCATACAGAAGAAATGGTTATAAGAATGGCGAGCCGGCAAGCCCTTGCCGCGCTTGACACTGCGAGGCACCGCGACAATGCTTCGCGCCACTTTTGAGTCAGTGCCGAAGTGGTGGAATTGGTAGACACGACAGACTCAAAATCTGTTGCCCTTGCGGGCGTGCCGGTTCGAGTCCGGCCTTCGGTACCATCTTCGATCGATGCAGTTCACGGCATCTCTTCGTTTAAAAACGAACTTCCGCTTCGTTGCTTGCCGGCCCTTCCATCGCCCACTTGCAGGGCAGAAATTTCTGGTCTAAAACGAATTGGTTCACCTTCAGAACGATGTATTTAGACCTGAAAAGATTCGATGACATGGCAGACCATGGAGGTACAACGGCAATGAAAACCCAGACTTCAGCAAAACCGAAGACGACAGCCACCCGGACCCGAAAAACCGCTGCAAAATCAACCGCAGTCAGTGCCGAAGCACGGCAACAAATGATTGCCGAAGCGGCCTACTACCGTGCTGCGAACCGCGGCTTCAGCGGTGGCGATACGGTGGAGGACTGGCTGGTCGCCGAAACCGAGATCGACCAACAGATCACGAACTAACCCAAAAAAGACGGGAGCTTCAAGGAGCTCCCGTCCGAACCGGAAAGCGGCGGCATCTCCGCCGCTTTTCCTATTCCATCTCCTGTTTCACGACCTATTTCACACTGTAGCCGCGTGCGTCGAGACAGGCCGCGATGGCACGTCGATAGTCGGCTCGCTTGGCAGTGAGCTGTGATTCCGTGAGATCGCTCGCCGGCTGGCTTGGATCGAAACGGGTCTGGTCGACCGCCCAGCGGTGGCATTCGTAGCGATCCTGCGACTGCTGTTCCGGGCTCTGGCCATTCTTCGGGTAAACGTAGAACTGTTCGGCGCTGGGAGACGGGGTCACGACATTGGACTCGGTTGGCGCCTCGCTGACCATATAGCCCTGTACCGACGGACGCCAGACGTAGTAGACGCCGCCCGCATAGTAGTACGGGATCCCGCCCACCCAGATTGTCGTGTAGTAAGGTGGCAAGATCGGTATCACCATGCCGAACGGTGGCATCACGACGATAAAGCCTACACCCGACGGCTGATACCAGATGCCGTTGTAAAAGAAGTAGCGCTCACCGTGGTGGTGAAAAGTCCGGTAACCGTACGGCAGTTCCCGCTCGAAATAACCGCGCGGCGGATAATAGCGGTCATGGTGATAGCGCTGGTCCAGGATATAGCCGCGCGGCCGGTCGCGATCACGGCTCTCGATCGTACGCGCACCGATGACGGGCCGCTGTTCCACCCTGCCCCGCTCCTCGACACGCCGTTCGTTGCGATCCCGGCTCTCCACGGTCCGGGGAGCCCGGTTCTCCATCGGCCTGTTCTCCATCATGGGCCGGCTTTCGACCTGGCGAGGGCTGCGCTCGGAGGCTCCCATCGAAGGTGCCCCGCGATCCTGTCTCTCCATGCCGTTCCGGCGATCCCCGCGATCTCCACCGCGATCCCCGCGTTCGTGGTCGCCCTGGGCAAGCAGGATAATACCCGGCTGTGAAGCCAGGCCGGCTTCCTCAGCTGCCCAGCCGGAAACGACCGGTGCAAGCGTCAGCACCGACATGGTCAGACCCAATGTGACGAAATGTGTAGTCTTCATGGCGAAACCTCCATTGGCCTTGCTCATTCATTGACCGAATAGCCGCGGCCCTCGAGACAGGCGGCCATGGCACGGCGATATTCGCTGGCCTGCTGTTCGATCCGTGCCGACCTTGCGGCATCCGCCTGGTCGTAGCTCTGCTGCAGGCGCTGTGCCTGTTCCTGGCGTGCCTGATCCGAAGCGGCGCCGATCGCCGCACCGGCCACAGCACCCACGACGGCACCGCCGGCCTTGTTGCCGGGTTCGGCGACCACGGCACCGATCGCGGCACCCGTCAGGGCACCGACTGCAGTATCGTGGCCGGGAGCCGGTACCGGGGTCACGGTCACACGCTGGTGCGGTGCCAGATTCGGCTGGCTGGGGTCGAAGCCGGTCTGCTGCATGGCCCACAGGTAGCATTCGTAGCGGTCACGATCCTGTTGCTCCTGGCTCTGGCCGGCTTTCGGGTAGAAATAGACCTGAGTGGATGGACGGGGTGCCGGGGCGGCTTCCGGCGCTGGTGCCGGCTCCTCGACGTAGCCCCGCTGGCTTGCACATGCGCCCAGCACCAGAGCCGAGGCCAGCAATAACACGCCAGAGAGTGGAAAACGGAATACGGGAAGCATCGATTTGCTGCGTTTTATCAACATAAACCAAATCTCCTTTGGGTCGCCGGGGATTACCCCCAACGGACCTGCCCGATGCCAACCAGTATAGCCGCCCTTCAGTACTTGTGGTGGTGATTCGGGCGACATTTACGCATCTTTTACATACCCGCTACGCGCCATTTACATACATGGTTTCAATGCTTATGCAGCTTTCTTTCAATCGGACGATTGACGGCAGGAACAATTGACAGCCGCAGCCCATGCAGCCATTTTGGATCGATGCGATCAGGAAGAACCGCCACCGGCCGCCAGAAGCGGCGACAACCGTGAGACTCGCCCGCGTCAAACTGCTGCAATCCATGCCGATCTTCGGCGGCGTCACGCAGGAGACGCTCGAATTCCTGATCGACCAGGCAACCATCCACCATCTCGAACCGCACGAATACTTCTTCCATGAGGGTGACAGGGCCATCTCGATGTTCGTGCTCGAAAAAGGCAAGGTGGTGGTCAGCAAGAAGTGGAATAACCGGCCTCATCCGGTCAAACATCTCGGTCCGGGCGACTGCTTCGGCGAGATGGCCCTGCTCGATCTCTACCCGCGCAGTGCCTCGGTCATCGCCGAGGAGCCGTGCGATGCCATCGAGCTCGGCCGCGAGGTATTGCTGAATCTCAGCCTGCACAACCTCGAACAGTTCGCCATCATCCAGATGAACATCGGCCGCGAGATCAGCCGTCGCCTGCGCACCGCCGACGACCAGCTCTTCCGCTCCAAGTTCGGCCCGGCTCAGTAAAACAAAAGTCCCCCTGCGGATGCAGAGAATGCTTTGGAAGATGGTGGCGCCTCATACCAACCTCTGCTAAACATCCATGAGCAACATCGCAAAGAATTTTGTGTAGTTCATGAGCTTGGAATTCTGTGGAGGAGTCAATATGAAACTGTCTACGTCAACGAAATGGCTGGTCTTATTCCTGTCTGCTTTTCTGGTCTTGGGTCAGGCAACCATGGTCTGGGCCCAGGAAAACGAGGAAGAAGAGCCCCTTCAGGCCCGGCCGAACCCCATGGAGAAAAGCGGTGCCATGGAGCGGGGAGCGAACGCCCAGAAAGGCGCTCAAATGCAGATGAAACAGCA
>DATLWR010000168.1:0-16660 GCA_035576205.1 Mariprofundaceae bacterium | reverse complement strand
GTACATCTTGCCGCTGAACGGATCGACGATCAGCCAGCCGATCAGGCCACCGAAAATCAGGTTGCCACCGATATACCAGCCGTTCGGGCTGGCCTTCAGGGCAAAGGTTACCGGCTTGTAGCCTGCTTTTTCGATGTGCACGTTATAGGTCTTGCCACCGAAGTATGAACCGTCGGATTTCTCAAGCGTCACACTGACCGGCGTTTGTCCGTGATGCACATTGGCGCCACGCTCGTCGGTGATCGTCACCTCGGCCATATCGGGTTTACTGTTGATCGATACGACCTGAGCGCTGTCGCCGACGATTGTTGCGCAACCCGACATCGTCAAGGCAAGCGATACTCCCAACAGGGTTTTTTTCATGTTATTCATTGATCCCTCCACAAAAGATTGCCCTTTAAAGACGAGAATCCTCTCCTTGTCAAATTGCCGGGATAAATCAGGCCAACCGGCGCCTTGCAGCGAACCTTCCGCACACGATGCGACTCCCGGAACAGCGCTTTTTTTTCGGCGAATGGCTTCGCCGTGCCGCAAAGAGATGCAGCCGGCCTGCTATCCGTGGCAGCCGGAGTTTTGTTGCCGCCCGTAAGCGGGATAGCTAAGCTGAATAAAGAAATCAGGCCTGTTGGGGCGGGTGGTTCCCAACCCTCGATGTATCGCCTCGAACCATCCTGTTTCCGGATCATCGCCACGATCGCGCAAGGGGGGAGTAAAGGATGGAGGGCAAAAAGCTCAGGCTGGGATTACCCGAATGGGTCCTGATCAGCGCCATCGCCGGCATCGCGACCGGTGCCTTCCTCGGCGATTATGCCAAGGTGCTGGAGCCTCTCGGCAAGGCCTACGCCCAGATGCTGGCGATCTGCGTCTACCCTTACGTCATCGCCTCGCTGCTGCACGGCCTCGGCAAACTGCCGCCATCCACGGCCGGGCGGCTTTTCAAGCATGCCTGGCCGGCCTATGTCGTTGGCTGGGGCATCGCATTCCTGGCCATGATACTGCTCGGTTTCGCCTTCCGGCAGGCGAGCGCCCCTGCGGTTCTCGATTCGCATGCCCTGCTCAACAGCACCGACTTCATCAACCTTCTCATCCCCGGCAATCCCTTCAGCGATCTCAGCCGCAATGCGGTCCCGGCCATCGTGGTCTTCGCCATTCTCTACGGCATGGCCATCCAGCGGATCGACAACAAGGCCAGCTGGCTGGAGATCCTGCTGGTCATCAAATCGGCATCGGTCACCATCTGGAACTGGGTCGTCTACTTTGCCCCCATCGGCGTTTTCGCCCTGCTTGCCAGCACGGCCGGCACCATGCAGGCGCAGGACATCGCCGGCCTGTTTCTCTATACGCTGCTCTACCTGTTCGGCGCTTTCCTGCTGGCTTTCTGGGTGATCCCCGCCTTTCTCGCCAGCATCCTGCCGATCGGCTACCGGGAAGTGCTGCGCGAATTGCGCGGCGCCTTCGTCCTTGCCCTGGTGACAACCCTCTCGGTAGCTGCTATCCCGGGCATCATCAAGGCGGCCGAACAGCTCCTGGCGAAATGCCAGGTCAAAGACGACATGGCCCCGGACATCATCGGCACCAATGTTTCGGTGGCCTACCCGCTGGCCCAGCTCGGCAACCTCGGCGTGATCCTTTTCTTCTACTTCTGCGCCTTCTATTTCAAGGAGCCGCTGTCGACGGGAGCCCAGGCGCTACTGCCACCGATGACGCTGTTGTCGACCGTCGGCTCGCCATCCACGACTATCGATGCGGTGCCGTTCCTGGCCTCGCTCTTTCATATGCCCGCCAGCACGCTGGACCTCTGGGTGGCGGCCATGCCGTTCACCCGCTATGCCCAGATCGCCCTGTCGGTCGCCGGCTTCGCCCTTGTCACGCTCTGGCCCACGCTCGCCTTCTACGGCAAGACGCGCATACAACCGATGCGGGCCGCAGGCATATTCATCATCGGCTTCCTCATTCTGGGAGGAACGGTCGTGGCCTTGCGGGCGACACCTCCGGCACTGCTCACCCCGAAACAGGGGAATTACATGGGCTATACCCTGGATCGCAGCGTGACCGCCGGCGTCGACGCCGTGATCTACCGCAACCGCGACGAAGTCTCGAAAAGATCGCCGGCATTGCTGGCACTCGAAGCATTGGAACGAATTCGCACCAGCGGTGTGCTGCGCGTCGGCTATGACCCGGTCGCGATCCCCTTCTGCTACCGTAACGACCGCGGCCAGCTCGTCGGCTACGACGTCGCCTTCATGTACCGCCTGGCCAAGGATATGAATGCACGTCTTGAATTCGTCCCCATGACACACGAAACCATGGCGCCGATGCTCAAATCAGGAGAAATCGATATTGCCGCCAACGGTATCTTCGTCACCGCCGAACGGATGCGGACCCTGGCGGTTTCCAAGCCCTATCTGCATAGCCCGCCGGCACTGCTGGCTCGCAGCTCGGTCGCGCGCCAACTGCTCAAGCACAAAGCCGTCGAGGAGCACCCCGAACTCAGAGTGGCCTGCATGATCAGCCCCGCCCTGCTGCCGCTGGCGACAGCCCTATTTCCCAAACAACAGGTGGTGCCGGTGCGCGATTACGACGTCCTGCTGACAGATCCTGCCCTGCAGGCGGGGCTATGGAGTCTGGTTGAAGCCAGGGCTTTTGCCATGGCCCACCCCGGATTCACCGCCATCGTACCCGAGTACCTCGGCACGCCCTTCCTGATCGCCTACGCCATGTCCCCGGATGCCGCTTCACTGCAGCGCTATGTCGACCACTGGATCGATATCCAGCAGGAGAATGGTTTTGCCCAAAAGCAGTACCGCTACTGGATCGAAGGTATCCGCACCGAGAAACAGCGACGCTGGTCAATCATCCGCAACGTTCTTCACTGGGTGGAATAACCCCTACCCCGTAGATCACCCGGTTGCCCCCGGCCGATGACTTGCCGGGGCGATCAAGGAATCAGGCGCCGGTCAGACGCTTCAAAGCTTCGCGGTACTTCTCGCCGGTCTTCCGGGCCACCTCGGCCGGCAGCACCGGACCCGGCGCCTTCTTGTTCCAGCCGGAAGCCTCCAGCCAGTCGCGCACGTACTGCTTGTCGAAGCTCGGCGGATTGGAACCCGGCTTATATTCGTCGGCCGGCCAGAAGCGCGAGGAATCGGGGGTGAGCGCCTCGTCGATCAGATGCAGTACGCCGTTGTCATCGAGGCCGAACTCGAACTTGGTGTCGGCGATGATGATGCCGCGGGTGGCGGCATAGTCGGCCGCTTCGCGGTAGAGACGGATGGCGGCATCGCGCACCTGCGCGGCCATCGCCTTGCCCATCAGCTCCTCGGCCCGCTCGAAACTGATGTTCTCGTCGTGATCGCCCATCTCCGCCTTGGTGGAGGGGGTGAACAGCGGTTCGGGCAGCTTATCGGCCTCCGTAAGCCCTGCCGGCAGCGGGATGCCGCAGACGCTCTGGCTCGATTTGTACTCCTTCCAGCCGGAACCGACGAGATAGCCACGCACGATTGCCTCGATCGGCAGCGGCGCAAGCTTCTTCACGACAATGGCGCGCCCCGTCACCTGGTCGCGCTCGTCCTCCGCAACCACGGACTCCGGTGCGATACCGGTCACCTGGCTCGGCAGGATGTCCCTGAAGCGCTCGAACCAGAAGTTGGAGACAGCGGTGAGCACTTCGCCCTTGCCGGGAATCGGGGTCGGCAGGATCACATCGAAGGCCGACAGGCGATCGGTGGTCACGATCAGCAGATGATCGGCATCCACTTCGTAGATATCGCGTACCTTGCCGCGATTCAGCAGTTTCAGACTCTTGATATCCGATTCAAACAGTGCCTTGGTCATGTCCGTTCCTTCCAATATCGTTGCTGCACGGGTCTGGCCCGCGCGCATTCTAATCCGTAGCTCCAGGATTCCTACTTGGTCAGCGAGAGGAAAATTTCGGGCAATTTTTCCGGCAGTCGGTCCACCTGGTCAATCACCGAGAACTGGCGCCCGAAAATGTCGGCCACATATTCGTCCGCCTTCGGATCCAGCGTGATGCAGTACGGGAAGATGCCGTCGCGTTCGAGCTCCACCACCGCCCGGCGAGTATCCTCGATCAGCATGCGTTCGTCCTTGCTGTCGATATCGGCCGGCTCGCCATCGGTGAGGATCAGCATCAGCTTCTTGTCGGCCGGCTGCGATTTCAGATAGTGCCCGGCATGGCGCATGGCAGCTCCCATACGGGTGGACCAGCCCGCCTCCATGGCACCGATCCGGCCTTTCACGCTGTCGTCCCAGGATTCGTTGTAACCCTTGATGTGGTAGTAACGAACATCGTGGCGGGTATTGGAGTGGAAGCCGGAAATGGCAAACGGATCGCCCAGATGATCCACCGCCCAGGCCAGCAGCGACACCGCTTCCTGCGACAGCTCGAGGATGGTCTGGCCGCTGCCCTGCACCTTTTCGCTCAGGGACTCGGACAGATCGAGCACCAGCGACACGGCAATATTGCGGCCGTCGGTACGATGGCTCATGTTGATGCGCGGATCGGGCTGCGAACCCGCCTTGTAGTCGATCAGGGAACGGATCGCGATATCCAGATCCAGCTCCGAGCCCTCTTCCTGATAGCGGATGCGCACCTTCTCCTGCGGCTTGATCATATCGAGGATACGCTTCATGCGCTTGGCCAGGCCTGCGTGCTTTTCCAGCAGGCGATCCACCTTGCCGGCACTGCCGCCCGGGTGCTTCATCTCGTAGACGCTGACCCAGTCCGGCCGGTAGCTCTGAGTGGTGTAATCCCACTCGTCGTAATGGCGCGGTGGCAGTGCATGCAGCTCCTCTTCGTCCTGCTTCCTGTTATCGAGATGCTCGAACATCTCGTCCTCATCGCCGTTCTCGATGTAGATCCACAGGTGGCGGTTATCGTCGCGGTAGTCCACCTCGGTGTCCTGAAAATACACTTTCGGCGAAAGATCCTGCTGCCTGCGCATGCGGGCAATGAAGGAAATGCCCAGGCTGGCCATCTCCGGACTACTGGCTTCGCCATCCGCCATGATCGCCAGAAAGCGGTCCGCAAACTCCCGGATATCGCTGTTTTTGAACCGGTAGTCCGGGTCGAGCATGGCACGCGAGACCATGGCCAGCATGATCCGGATACCGGATGCTTCCGGATCGTCCAGCAGGCTCTCGTCCGGAATCGGATGCAGAGCCAGAAACAGCCTCTTCAAGCCGGGATAACGCCGCATGGCCAGATAATCCACGCGGCAGTCCTCAAAGATTTCCACACCCAGGCGCTGGAACGGACTCCAGTTGTCCACCACCATTTTGGTACTCCAGCGGCGGTGCGCGGCCATATGGGCCAGAGTCGCCCGATAGCGATCGATGCCGCGGACGTCACCCAGGTCATCATAGACATCCGGGATACGGATCCCCAGCGCATCAAAATAGGGAATCGGCTTGCGCAGCTCGTGGAAAGCCAGCGAGTACGGCACCAGGTGATCATGGTCATCCCACAAACCGCGCAGATAAAGATCGAGTTGCCGCTCGTGATCGATGAACAGGGTTCCGTGACGCTCGCGCTGCAAAACAGCGACGGCATCCGCGGATTGCAGGGAGAAATAGTCGATCTGGCGTTCGGGATGATCGCTGTAGTAATGCACACCGTAATCGATCCAGTTCTTCAACCCTTCCAGCGGCACCATAGAAAGGATTCTCGGGGCCTGCGCAAGCAGCTCCGGAAGACCCGGGCTCGGGAAGGTGGTGTGGTGTCCGTGCACCGAACCGGTGGTGCGCTCCATCATGTCGCGCACGATGTCGATGTAGCGACGGAACAGATCCGCCGCCGGCAACAGTTCGGCCACCGCCGCACTGGTCTGCAAAAAGGGCACCATGGCCTTGAAGTTGGTATGCGTGGACATGTAGTGGGCGAACTCGCGCAAAACCACCAGCATCTCCTCGCCCAGAATGGCTGCCACCGCCGGCGCCTCTTCCATGTAGACCAGCAACGGCTCGGGTCCACGCCCCATCTTGCCGAGAAAACGGGCGTTCTCGAGATAGGACAGGATGCCGTCACCGGAGAGCACCCGCTTGGCTTCCATCATGCAGTCGTCGAAAACCCGGTCGGCCTGGGCAAAATTGCAGCCCAGCTTCTGCCAGTACATTTCGAGCTCCATGTTTCTCTGGGCGGCTTCAGCCATGTGCAGCACCTTCTCCTGTCAGGCCGCGATCAGCCGAATGCGGCGTCGATGGCGTGATCGAGCGTATCGCGGATATCAGCGTCATCGGTGATCGGACGGACCAGCGCCATGCGGCAGGCAGCCTTCGCTTCCACCCCGTTTTTGATCAGGGTGGCGGCATAGACCAGCAAACGGGTCGAAATGCCCTCGTCCAGACCATGGCCCTTCAGATTGCGGGCGGTCTGGCCGATCTTCACCAGACTGGCGGCCAGCGCAGCATCCAGGCCAGTTTCCTTGGACAGAATCGAAGTTTCCAATTCGGCTTCCGGGTAATCGAATTCGAAGCCGGTGAAACGCTGCTTGGTCGACTGCTTGAGATCCTTCATCAGGCTCTGGTAGCCCGGGTTATAGGAGATCACCAGCTGGAAATCGGGATGCGCCTCGATCAGCTCGCCCTTCTTGTCGAGAGGCAGCGTGCGTCGGTGGTCGGTCAGCGGGTGAATCACCACAGTCGTGTCCTGGCGCGCCTCGACCACCTCGTCGAGATAGCAGATGGCACCGATACGTGCCGCCGTGGTCAGCGGGCCATCCAGCCAGCGGGTACCGTTGGCATCGAGCAGATAGCGGCCGACCAGATCGGATGCCGTCATATCCTCATTACAGGCAACCGTGATCAGCGGCTTGCCGAGTTTCCAGGCCATGTATTCGACAAAGCGGGACTTGCCGCAACCGGTCGGGCCTTTCACCATCACCGGCAGACGGGCGGCATAGGCGGCTTCGTACAGCTCGACCTCATCGCTCTGCGCCTGATAGAACGGTTCCTGTTTAACCTTGTACTGTTCCTTGTCGATCATGAACGGCCTCCGATTGAATTGGTGCGTGGAATCTTATGCATCCCGACACTCAAAGAAAAATTGATTATTCTTATTCTCATGATAAGCACATCTAATGCGTCGCCAGACAACACAAGCCGTCATCAATGATCCCTACTCTTCTCTCTGGCTTTCGCTGCCCGTTGAAGACTCGCAGCATTAGCTTTTTCTCCCGGCCGCTGACTCATCGGCCAGGTGAAGGCATACCACGGCACGGGAAACGCCCACATGCTGCCGTAGCGGCGCGGCGTGCCGGTTTTTCGGCGAGCCGGATCGAGCGTGACTTCGGCGACGATCACCCCCTCCTCCTCACCCATCTCGGCCAGCACGCAGCCGTCACTATCGGTGATAGCCGACAGGCCCGGAAAACTGCTGTGCAGGAAGGGGTAGACGGAGGGCAGTGCCGTCTCCAGCGGACCCGCCCGGTTGGCGAACACATTGGGAACCCCGAAGTTCTCGGAGTACAGCATACGGATACGCTTGAGCATTGTTTCATAACGACGAATATCGCCGGGAATGAACTTCTTCGGCCGACCTGCTGCCGAGGGCGACAGCACCAGATCCACCGACAGTTCCGACAATTCGCAAACCCGCTCATACAAAAGATTCTCGTAGCATATCGAAACCCCGATGCGGCCAAGTTCGGTTTCGATGACATGCGGATCATTGCCGGCCCGGTAAAAATAGGCTTCGACCGATGCCGGCGGATTCTTGCGCACCCGCCCGGCGATCTCCCCTTCGGGCGTGGCCAGCACGAAGCTGTTGTAGAAGTCGTCTCCGTCGGCTTCCAGAAAGCTGAAGCCGAGGTAGATGCTGTGCCGTTTCGCTTCGGCCTTCAGCCAGGCCACCGAATCCCCCCGCATCGTCTCGGCCGAATCCCAGTTCGCTTCGGTAAGCGAATAGCCGCCGGGCATCAGCTCCGGCAACAGCACCAGTTCGGCACTTTGCGCGACCGCCTGTGCGACCAGTTCAGCGCCACGCCGCAGGTTGTGCTCGCTCGCACCCGGCTCGCAATGCATCTGCACCGCCGCAACCCGCAACCGACGCGGGGAAATTTCGGCCATAACCACCTCCGGCACTGCCACTGTAGCGACATCACGGAGCACCCCGCAATGGAAAAGGCCCCCGCTTACGCGGAGGCCTTTTTCTTCGCCAGGGGGGAGGCGAAGAATCAGTCGCCGAGCACCGGCTCGAGACGCTCCAGATCGTTGATCACGCGCCAGTGGCCCTCGCCGGCCTCGACACGGCTCTGCCACATGGCCAGCCGGTCGAGGTACTCGCGCGGATCGATATTGTCGGAGCGCAGCTTGGTGACGTTCAGCGCCACCACATCGAAACCGTTGAGCTGCAGCGGAATATCGCGCACATAACCCTTCTTCAGATCCTCTTTCATATCGGAGAAGATCAGGATGGTCTTCCTCCCGACGTGCGCTTCGTTGAGGAACTCGATGGCCTGCAACATACCGCCGCTGATATCGGTGTAGGCGCTCGGTTTCACGCCCTTGACGAACCGGTCGATTTCGTCACGGAACTTGAGCTTCTGGGTATTGGCCACGCTCGGACGATCGTCGAATGTTATCTTGGCGATGATGTTCTTTTCGGTGAAGCTGCCCGTATCCACACGCGCCACCGCAAAGGTGTCGCCTGGGTTCAGCTTGGCCAGCGTATAGTTGATGATCACCTGCGCCTTCTTGAGTTCATCGGTGTAGGTCCCCGACGTATCCAGCAACATGTAGACACCGCGGGTGTACGGCACATCCGCCTTGCCTGAGCAGCCGGCAAGCGCCAGTGCGGCAGCGGCCACGATAGGTATGGCAATCCTGTTCCTGTTCATATCAAGCCTCCTCTTTGGCCGTCCGGGAACCGAATGGATTGAAGCCCCGCTTCCCCTCGCGGCTCTCCCGGCTCTCCTTGCCGCGCACCAGATCCTCGATCCACAGCGGCAGAAAGATGAACAGGTCGTAGATGCTGATCAGCATCTGCCCCAGATAGTGCGAGATGTTGCCGATCAGCGACAGCACGAAGGCCAGGCCGCGCAGCAGGCCGACACCCACCATGCCCAGCACGGTGCGCGACGAATGGATGAACGACTCCAGCGGAATGGCCACGAAGACCAGCGCGAACGGCAGGATGAAACCCATGCCCATCTGGGCCGCCGTGGTAATCCAGCGCTGCGAGTTGACCGCCATGGCGGTCACATTGCCCTGAATCAACGAGGCACGCAGTGCCGCATCATCCTGCGACAGTATCTCGCGCATATAGGCGAGCCCCGCCTCGACGCTGGCCAGGATCAGAAGGATGGTGAAGGTGATCCAGATCATCCGCACGCGCATCTCGTCGCGCATCGAGCCGATCACCGGGAACAGGCGCGTGATGCGCAGGCTCTCCATCAGGAACAGGCCCATGGCCACCTCGACGAGGATGATCACGAGGGCGGCGATATTGGCCGTCCTGTAACCCATCAGCATGGCACTACCGCCGACCATCTCCTGCATCGGCCGGGCGATCAGGTTGAAGTTGATCATCGCGCCGCCGATGGCGACCGCCAGCACGAAGCCGGCCACGAAGAACTGCGTCAGCGATGACGAGGAGAGCGTACGCACGGCGCTGTCCGTCTGGCTGACGATGTTCTCGTACTCCTCCATCTTGCGATCGATCACCTCGGCGCGCTCCAGAAGACCGGTGACCTTCTGGTTCACCTGCTTCAGGTCGCTGTCCATGCGGCGCCAGAACGGCCGCATCTTCTTCAGCAGCATGTGGCGCGTGCGGCTGGACTTGCGGTACTCCTCCAGCACGCGCTGGTGGCTCTTCTCCATCGAGCCGTGGATGCTCTGAAGAACCTGCCCGACCATCGGGTCGTTGGTACCCGTCGGGATCTTGGCCACCGCCTGCACGGCATTGGCCCAGCCTGGCGCCTCAGGCGGCACCTCGGAACTGGTCTTGTAGTCCTCATCGATACGGGTCACCACATCGCTGATCTTGCGATGCAGCGTCGGATACTCGGCCATGTCGCGGTGCACGATGGTATCGATACGCGAGAACTCCCTCTCGATCAGCCGCTCGCTCGCCTCGCGCCCGGCGGCCACCAGCACCTCCTTGTTGCGTTCGGCCAGTTTCGAGCCGCTGGCCTGCACGGCATCGGCAGCCTGCTGGAAAGCCTGTTTGGCACCGGCGGCGAACGCCTCGATCATGCGGTGGGCGGGGTTGCGGGCGAGGTAGACCAGCGCCATCGCGATGGCACTCCAGACCAGAACGGAAACCACCATATTGCCACCCCAGAACGTAAGAAAATCCGTGAACGACATATCTGCCTCCTCAAGCCCCCTGCGGTCAGCATGACGTCGGGGCTGGTTGCAACTTAGAAGCGCGGACGCACCGATTCTGTTACTGGCATCACAGGGAAAAATTCATGAAATATCGCTGAACCGGGAAAGAGTTGTTGTTTCCCAACAAATTTGTACAACAGTCCGGGATCGGGCATTCATCAACCGTCAGCAAGGCATCCGAACGCGGGCTAAGCTCGTTACTGGAAGCTGCAAAGGAGAGTGCCATGAACAGTATCGAATCCCTGCTGGGCAAGCAGGCCGACTACCTCCTGAACCACGTCTGTACCACTATCGACAAGGGAATGCTGCATCTGCCCGGGCCGGACTTCGTAACCCGCGTCGTGGCGATGAGCAACCGCAACGCGGCGGTGATGCGCAACCTGCAGGCGATCTTCGACCATGGGCGCCTCGGCGGCAGCGGTTACCTCTCCATCCTGCCCGTCGACCAGGGGGTGGAGCACTCCGGCGGCGCCTCGTTCGCTCCCAACCCGATCTACTTCGATCCGGAAAACATCGTGAAACTGGCCATCGAGGGAGGCTGCAACGCGGTCGCCTCCACGCTCGGCGTGCTGGCCTCGGTGAGCCGCAAGTATGCGCATCAGATTCCGTTCATCGTCAAGCTCAACCACAACGAGACGCTCTCCTACCCCAACTTCTACGACCAGACGCTGTTCGCCAGCGTGCAGCAGGCCTTCGATCTCGGGGCCATGGCAGTGGGTGCGACCATCTATTTCGGCTCACCGCAGTCGCGCCGCCAGCTGCAGGAGATCAGCGACACCTTCGCGCGCGCCCACGAGCTGGGCATGGTCACCATCCTCTGGGCCTACCTGCGCAACCCCGCCTTCAAGCACGAGGGTACCGACTACCACACCGCCGCCGACCTCACCGGCCAGGCCAACCACCTAGCCGCCACCATCGAGGCGGACATCATCAAGCAGAAGCAGGCCCAGACCAACGGCGGTTACACCGCCATCAACTTCGGCCACACGCACCCGCTGGTCTACGAGAAGCTGACCAGCGACCACCCGATCGACCTGGTCCGCTACCAGGTCGCCAACTGCTACATGGGGCGCATCGGCATGATCAATTCGGGCGGAGCTTCGGGTGAACACGATCTTTCCCAGGCGGTCACCACGGCGGTCATCAACAAGCGGGCCGGCGGCATGGGGCTGATCTCGGGGCGCAAGGCATTCCAGAAACCGATGCCACGGGGCATCGAACTGCTCAACGCCATCCAGGATGTCTATCTTGCGAACAATGTCACCATTGCCTGACCGGCCGCGGACAGCAAGGCCAAATGTCTGTCGGAACCGCAAGAGATCAGTTTATACTCGAGCCATTGTCCTCGGGACACCGAACATGGAGTGAATCATGGATGTTTCCGCCATGCAGTACATGCCCGCCATCGAGGCATCGGCCATCGATGAACTGCTGAAGCAATGGCAGAACACGTATCCGGAGATGGGTGTGCTGGCACTACTGCCGGAGGCGGAGAAAGCGACGGTCCCCACCCTTCAACAGGCCTGTGCCGCCCGCGGTGTAACACTGGTCGGCGCCGTCTTCCCGGCCCTCACCGAATCCGGAGCCTTTCGCAGCCAGGGAGTCTGGCTGCTGCGCTTCGACCGCATGCCCTACGCCGCCCTCTATCCCGACCTGCCGCGCGACGAGGATGCACTGCAGGCAAGTCTCGACGGCGTCGTGAACGGGCTGATGCCGCATCTCGATGGTGACGGCGTCACCCTGTTCATGCTCTTCGATGCCATGGTGCCCAACATCGGCACCATCCTCGACGAGCTCTACCTGCGACTGGCCAACCGCGTCCGCTACATGGGCGCCAATGCCGGCAGTGAAACATTCCAGCCCATGCCCTGCCTGTTCGATCACGAGCGTATCGTGCAGAACGGCGTACTGCTGATGCTGCTCTCCCCGCACCATGGGGCCATCCTCGAACACGGCTACGGGGTGCCCGAACAGATGATCACCGCCACCTCGACGGAGGGGAACCGAATCCTGCAGATCGACTGGCGGCCGGCCTTCGAAGTCTACCAGGAGCTGGCCCGCGCCCAGTACGGCGTCGAGATCGACCGCGACAACTTCTACCAGTACGCGGTTCACTTCCCGTTCGGCATCGTGCGTGCCAACGGCGTCATCGTGGTGCGCATCCCGGTGGCACTGGAGGAGGACGGCTCGCTGTTCTGCGTCGGCGAGGTGCCCGCCAACGCCGTGCTCACCCTGTTGCGCGCACCGGAAGTCGACTCGGTGCATACCCTGGAGACTATGGTGAACGCCCTGACGGAGCTCAACGGCCCGCTGGACGGCCGCGAACTGCTGGTTTTCTACTGCGCCGGGCGCCGGCTGCATCTGGGTATCGACGCCGCCACCGCCGAATTGCAAGGCCTGCAGCAACGCACGGCGGCCGGGCGCATCGCCGGCGCCTTGTCGCTCGGCGAGATCGGCAGTGGCACGCAATGGGGCTATCCGCTGTTCCACAACGCCACCCTGGTCGCCAGCGCCTGGCAGGGTTAGCACATGAACCGCGAACATGTCATGTCGGTGCTGTACGACATCGCGCTGGTCATCGGCGGCGAAACGAGCGTACGGCCGCTGCTGACCAAAACGGTACAGCGCATCCTTTACCACACTTCCTTCCCGACCGGTCTGGTCTTCCTCGATCCGCCCACCGCTACCGGAACGGCCACAATCGAGGTGCGCCTGGATGCAGCTGTTGGCGACTTCGGCTTCAATCGTCTGGTGGGCAAGCCACTGAACATACCGACTGCACTGCTGGAAGGCCCGGCGTCAGTCATCGAAGACCCCGAACTGCTGCGGTCGCTGACGGATGCCACCCGCCCTTACGGCGCCTGCCTGCGGCTGCCCATTGACCATGAGGGAGTCATTCTGCTGCTCGCCCCCCGTCTGCCCACTACCCAGTTGCCGTTGACTCATGTCTTCCAACCGGTGATGACCAACCTCGCCAAGGCACTCCTGCTCTGCCGGCACAACGATGCTTTTGCTGCCAGCCTGGTCGCCGAGCGCGATATGGCTGAGCAATCGCTGGAGGAAACGGAGGAGAAATTCCGCAGCATCACATCGGTTGCGCAGGATGCGATCCTGATGATCGACGACAAAGGGATGCTGGCCTACTGGAATCCCGCCGCCGAGCGGATATTCGGCTATACGGCTGCCGAGGCCATCGGCAATGACGCGCACCGGCTCATCGTGCCGGAACGTTATCTGCAGGCCTTCGAAAAAGGCTTCGCCGGTTTCCGGCAAACCGGCAATGGCCCGATTATCGGTAAAACCCTGGAGATCGAGGCCCTCCGCAAGGGTGGCGACGAGTTTCCGGTTGAACTGTCGGTCTCGGCATTGCAACTCGACGGGCGCTGGCATGCCGTGGGTATCCTACGTGACATCACGACCCGGAAACGCAACGGAGCCGCACTGCGCCAGAGCGAGGCCAGCCTCAGAAAGGCGTTGCTCGGTACCATCCAGGCGGTGGCATTGATGGTGGAAAAGCGCGACCCCCATACCGCCGGCCATCAGCTGCGAACCGCGCGTCTGGCCGTCGCCATCGCCCATGAGCTTGGCTGGCCTGCCGACAGGATCGAGGGGGTAAGGCTCAGCGCCATCATCCATGACATCGGCAAGATTTACGTCCCCACCGAGATCCTCAGTCGCCCAGGCAAACTCAACGAACTGGAGATCGAACTGATCCGGAGCCATTCGCAGGTCGGCTTCGATATCATCCGGAACGTGGCATTTCCATGGCCGGTGGCGCAGATCATCCTACAGCATCACGAGCGCTTCGACGGCACGGGCTATCCCAATCATCTTGCGGGAGAGCAGATCATCCCCGAAGCCCGCGTGCTGGCCGTTGCCGACGTCGTCGAGGCGATGACCTCCCACCGCCCCTTCCGGCCGGCAAGCAGCATCGAAGAAGCCCTTGAGGAGATCGCCCGTGACCGCGGCACCCATTTCGATCCCGAGGTGGTCGATGCCTGCCTGCGGGTTTTCCGCGAGCACGGCTTCAGTTTCGAGGAACTTCCTGCCGGTGCCGGCTAGATGTTTGCTCTCGCCGCCTGCCGGCGTAAAGCAGATAGACTGGGTCATCCTCCCAACCTAGCTTGCCCGCATGTCAGACAACGACCTTGCCAAAGATGATCAACTAAGCCTGGACGCCACCCTCGAGGGGGCGGTCCGGGCGCTCACCCGGGAGTATCCGGAGATCAGTGGCCGGCATCTCGATATCGGCAGCGGCACAGGCAATCTCATTCGCCGTATTCGCAAGGAATACAATGTCGAAAGCAGCGCCTGCGACTATACCGACAAATTCATGCAGCTTCCCGACGTCAAGGTGCATGTGGTCGATCTCAACGAGGGGCATCTGCCTTTCGCCGACGCTTCCTTTGATCTGGTGACCTTCACCGAAGTGGCCGAACATCTGGAAAACTATCGTGCCATCATTCGTGAGATTCATCGTGTACTGAAACCGGGCGGCGTGCTGGTCATCACCACCCCGAATGTGCTCAACCTGAAATCACGCATGCGTTTTCTGGTCACCGGCTTCTGGAGCATGTTCGGCCCCCTGCATGTCGGCGAAACCGCCATCGAAAGCACCGGCGGCCACATCACACCCGTTCCCTACCCGTTTCTGGCCCAGGCCCTGATGAATGCCGGATTTACCACACCCCTCCTGAGTACGGACAAATCCCAATTCCCCTCGCTGGTCTGGCTGCTGCTGCTATATTTGCCGATCCGTCTGATGGCCGGACTCGCCTGGAACAAGGAACGGCGGAAATACGGCTCCATCGACCAGTATAACCAGCCCATCATCGACCAGATCAATTCCGTGCCGATGCTGATCGGCCGCTCGCTCATCGTCACCACCCGAAAGTAAAGGGCAGGCTACCGCCTGTCGTCGGTTGAGCTTTGCTCCCTTGCCCTGGCGATGCGGCGCGGATTGGCGGCATAGTCCTTTTCACCGGGATGCTGGCTCATCGGCCAGGTGAGCGCATACCACGGCACGGGCAGCGCCCACATGCTGCCGTACCGCCTCGGCTTATCCGATTTCCTGAGCGCCGCATCCAGTTCGATGTCGGCGACGATCACGCCCTCCTCCTCGCCCAGTTCGGCCAGCACATGGCCGTTGGCATCGCTGATGTAGGAGAGGCCCGGAAAACTGCTGCGCAGGAAGGGGTAGATGGAGGGAAGCTCCGTGACCAACGGTCCGGTTCTGTTGGCCATGATGTTGGGCACGCCGAGCACGTCCGCATAGAGATGGCGCCACCGTTTCAACATCTCCTCGAACCTGCGCAGATCGCCCGGAATGAATTTCTTCGGCCGGCCCGCCGCCGAAGGCGAAAGCACGAAGTCCACCGACAGACCGGCCAGTTCGCATATCCGGTCATAGAGCAGGTTTTCGTAGCAGATGGAGATGCCGATGCGCCCCAGTTCGGTGTCGATGACGTGCGCATCGCTGCCCGCACGATAGAAAAAGGCCTCCACCGAGGCCGGCGGATTCTTGCGCACGCGGCCGGCGATCCCGCCAACGGGACCTGCCAGCACGAAGCTGTTGTAGAAATCCTCACCCTCCGCCTCGAGAAAGCTGAAGCCTATGTGGATGTGATGTTGTCTCGCCTGCTCCTGCAGCCAGGTCACCGAGCGGCCGTCCATCGTTTCGGCCGAATCCCAGATCGCCTCGGTCAGCGTGTAGCCTCCCGGCATCAGTTCGGGCAACAGCACCAGTTGAGCCCCTTGCGCCACCGCCTGCCCGACCAGTTCGCCGGCGTGCGCCAGATTGCGCCCGGTCTCGCCGGCTTCGCAATGCATCTGCACCGCCGCCACCTTCACCCTGCGCGCCTTATCAGCCATGCCACCTCCGGATTCCGGCCCAGCGTATCATATCGGCAATAAAAAAGGCCCCCGCTTGCGCGGAGGCCTTTTCACTTCTGATCGACCATTCGCTCATAGTTGAGGCGAGATCTATGGCCTCCCCTCGCAATCATCACTGACACAAATGACTTCCATTTTCCCTTCCCATGATTGACGGATCACCTTCCGGATTTCCGTCAGCAAGCCATCAACAGAAATGGTGCTATCCGCACCTCTCTGCTCCACATGGATTGTGAGGCTGTCATCTATCTTAACCCACGATGTATACACACGGACAACCACTTCAGTACTCTTACTCTGCGGATAAGGACCATTAACCCTTCCAACCCTGTAGATGCGAGTATCTGATGCAACATATGGTCGATAGCCTTTTTCCTTATCCAGGTAACCCACAACCAGTTGAAACAATTGGTTGAGCTCTTCC
>DATLWR010000167.1:0-3031 GCA_035576205.1 Mariprofundaceae bacterium | reverse complement strand
GAATCCCCAGCCCCGCTTGTGTGATTCGTCGCCGAGGAAGCGCTCGATACCGTGGATGGCCAGAGGTTCGTCGTACCGCCCACGATTGCAGCCGGTCTCGCACGGATGCGGGCAGACACGACCGGTGACCGACGGCATCGGATTGGTCTCGACGATGGCGCGCCAGGCGGCCTCATAGTCGCCCTGCTCGACCAGTGCCAGATAGGCCTGCGGATTCTCACCAGCCGGACAGACATGCTGACACGGTGCCACCGCCGGCCGGTGCGTCGGAATCTTCTCGCGCCAGCCGCCGGTCTTGTAGGCCAGTGTGGTGCCCGGATAGGCGAAGGCGCCGCGGGTGAGTTTCGTCATACGCCCCCTCAGGCCGGCCGCGCACCGCCACGGTGGGCGGTATCGGCGGTTTCGGTGTCCATTCCCTCGTCGCCGCGGGCCATCAGGCCGTAAACCTCGATGTTATGGTCGGCCAGCGCCTGCAGGTGATAGAGCTCTTCCTTCGCCTTCGCCTGATCGCTGAACAGGTGGGCGAAACGCTTCTGCAGTTTCAGGTATTCGCTGACCGGATGCTTGTCTCGGATCGGCAGCACGCCGACCAGTTCGCCGCGTTCCAGCTCGATGAGCGGAAACAGTCCGGTCTGCACGGCAAGCCTTGCCACCTCGATCGTCACGTCCGAATCGTGGCCCCAGCCGAGCGGGCACGGCACATGCACGTGCAGGAATGTCGGGCCGTTCACTGCCATCGCCCGCCGCACCTTTTTGCGCAGGTCCGACGGATAGGCCACCGAGGCGGTCGCCGCATACGGAATATGATGAGCCGCGATGATGCTGATCAGATCCTTTTTCAGGTGCCGTTTGCCCATGCGTGCCTTGCCGGCCGGCGAGGTGGTGGTGGTCGCGGCATGGGGTGTGGAGCTGGAGCGCTGGATGCCGGTATTCATGTAGGCTTCGTTGTCGTAGCAGACGTAAAGGACATTGTGCTGCCGCTCCAGCATCCCGGAGAGCGCCTGGAAACCGATATCGAAGGTACCACCGTCGCCGCCGAACGCGAGCACCTTGGTATCGCGACCCTTGGCCCGCATGGCCGCCTCGATGCCCGAGGCGACGGCAGCGGCATTCTCGAAAATCGAGTGAATCCATGGAACCCGCCACGACGACTCCGGCCAGGCAGTGGTGAAGACCTCGAGACAGCCGGTGGCGTTGGCGATGATCACGTCGGGACCTGCCGCCTCCAGCACCAGCCGTGCGCCCAGCGACTGGCCGCACCCCTGGCAGGCGCGGTGCCCCGACTCGAGGCCGAGGAAACGCGGTTGCTGGTTGCGCAGCTCGGCGATCGGAATGGGTGAGCGATTCGTCGGTTTGCCGCTGCTGCTCATGTTATCGATCCTCATCGGCGAGTTTCGCCTTGTCGACATCGATGATCCCGAAGCGCTCGGCATGCTTGCCCTGGCTCACGGCGATCAACCGCTCGTACATGGAGAGCGGGATATCGCGGCCGCCGAGACCGGCCGCGACGGCGTGCACACGCGGCGGCGATTGCATTTCGCTGAGCGCTGCCCGCACCTCGGCAGCGACGATGCCGCCGGCACCGGGAGAGAGTGCTCGCTCCAGCACCACCAGTTCCTTCAGTCCCTGCACCGCCTGCTTCAGCGCCTCGACCGGGAACGGCCGGAAAGCGCGCAACTTCAGAATACGCACTGGAGCCAGTTCCGGATTCTCCTCGGCGGCGTCATACAGGGTGCCAAGCACCGAACCCATGGCGAGGATGCCGATTTCGGCCTCGGCCGGCCCTGTCGCCTCGATGAGTCCACCGCATCTTCGCCCGGATATCGCCGCCCACTCGGCGTCGACCTCCTCGATCACCTGCTGGGCCTTCAGCATCGCCTGATGGTGGGCGTAACGCACCTCGGTGAAATACTCGGGCGTGACCAGCATGCCGTGGCTGAGTGGATGCGCCGTGTCGAGCCGGCGCTCGAAGCTGTAGGGGGGCAGGAAGGCGTCGACTTCGGCCGGATCGGGCAAGGTCACTGGCTCCTGCGTATGGGTCAGCACGAAACCATCGACACAGACCATCACCGGAATCTCGCAGCGCTCGGCGATGCGGAAAGCCTGGATACTGGTGTCCACAGCCTCCTGGTTGCTGGCGCAGTAGAGCTGGATCCAGCCGGAATCGCGCACGGCCATCGAGTCCTGCTGGTCGTTCCAGATCGACAGGGGTGCGGAAACCGCGCGGTTGGCACAGGTCAGCACGGCGGGAATGCGCAGGCCGGCGATGTTGTAGAGCACCTCGCTCATCAGCAGGATGCCCTGCGACGAGGTCGCCGTGTAGGCACGCACACCGCTGGCTGCTGCGCCCAGCACCACCGAGGCGGCCGAGAACTCGCTCTCCACGCTGACGTATTCGCACTCCAGCTGCTTGTCGGCGACCAGCTTCGACAGCCGCTCGACGATATGGGTCTGCGGCGTGATCGGATAGGCGGCGATCACCTGCGGCCGGCACATGCCGACGGCCTGGGCAACCGCTTGCGAGCCCTCCAGCACCTGCGGCTTCATGCCTTCACCTCCCAGGCACCTTTTTCAACCATGCCGGCAGCCTGCTCCACCAGCTGCCGGTTGGCCTCCAGCACCTCTCCCCTGAAGCGCGTCTCCAGTACCCGGATCACCGATTCCGGTGATACCAGACCGGTGAGCGTGACAAAAGCGGAGATCAGCGCCGTATTGGGAATCGGGCGGCCGAGAATCTCCTGCGCCAGATCGGTGGCCGGGATGGCGACAACCCGGCTGTCGCTCCCCAGCTCCAGATGGCTGCGCTCCTTGCGGCTATTCACGAGCAGTGCACCGCCCTTTTTCAGGCCGGCGGTAATGCCCGGCTGGTGCAGCAGGCTGTCGTCCTGGATGATCAGGAAATCGGGGTTGAGCACCTGGCAATGACGCTGCAACGACCTGGCTGCGAGCCTGACGAAAGCGGCGACGGGTGCGCCGCGACGCTCGGCACCGAAGTTAGGGAAGGCCTGCGAGAACTGCCCCTCCTCGAAGG
>DATLWR010000166.1:0-7691 GCA_035576205.1 Mariprofundaceae bacterium | reverse complement strand
GATCGCATCGTCGCCGGCATGGCCGAGGCTGCGCGGGAAGCCGGCGTGACGGTGGTGGCCGGTGATACCAAGGTGGTCGAGAAGGGCAAGGCGGACGGCGTCTTCATCACTACCGCCGGTATCGGTGTCGTTCCCGACGGTGTCGAAATCGCCGGCGACCGGGCGCGGCCGGGCGATGCCATTCTCCTATCCGGCAGCATCGGCGAGCATGGCGTAGCCGTTCTCTCGCAGCGAGAGAACCTGAGCTTCGAGACCGAGATACGCTCCGACTCCGCCGCACTGCACACGCTCGTCGCAGCCATGGTGAAGGCCGTTCCCTCCATCCACTGCCTGCGCGATCCGACACGTGGCGGGCTCGCCACCACGCTCAACGAACTGGCACGGCAATCGGCGGTGGGCATGCAGCTCGACGAGGCGGCGATCCCTGTGAAGCAGGAGGTTCGCGCCGCCTGCGAACTGCTGGGGCTGGACCCGCTCTACATCGCCAACGAGGGCAAGCTGGTCTGTATCTGTGCGAGAAAGGAGGCCGAAGCGGTGCTGGCCGCCATGCACAACCACCCGCTCGGCCACGATGCCGCGATCATCGGTGAAGTGGTCGAGGATTCGCAGCAGCTGGTGCAGATGCGGACGTCCTTCGGCGGCAACCGCGTCGTCGACTGGCTGGCTGGCGAGCAGCTGCCGCGCATCTGCTGAAACGCATGCAGGAGGCTATCGCCATCCCGCTTCCCGCTGGCATTACCGCCTCTTCGCTGCTGGCCATGGGCGGCGAGCTGAAAAGCAGCATCTGTATCGTACAGGGCAGTGTTGCACGTCTCTCCCGCCCTGCCGGCGATCTCGAACAGGCCGACGAGCTGCGCGGATACAGGCAACAAATCGACCGACTGTTCAGCAATCCCGGCTTCTGCCCCGCCGCTATCGCCATCGACATGCACCCCGACTACCTCTCCTGCCAGTACGGCCGTCAGCTTGCCGCCGAGCGCGGGATCGAACTGGTCCCTGTGCAGCACCACCACGCCCATATCGCCGCCTGCATGGCCGAGCACGGACTGCCGGCCGAATCGAAAGTGCTCGGCATCGCGCTCGACGGCCTCGGCTACGGTGCCGACGGCGGCATCTGGGGAGCCGAGTTCCTGCTGGCGGGCTATGCCGATTGCGAACGTCTCGGCAGCTTCGCTTCCATCCCGATGCCCGGAGGGGCCCAGGCTGCCAGGCAGCCGTGGCGTAATACGCTGGCGCATCTCTATGCCTGCGGCTGGGATGACATGGCGGAAAGATTCGGCGACACCGAGATCATGCGTTTTTTGTCGGGCAAGCCTCTGCCCACCCTGTTCGCCATGCTGGCGCGCAATCTCAACAGCCCGCCTGCCTCATCGGCCGGCCGCCTGTTCGATGCGGCGGCAGCAAGCGTCGGCATTCACCGCGATCAGATCGAATTCGAGGGCCAGGCGGCGATCATGCTGGAGAAACTGGCGACTTCCGTCTGGCCCCAGGAAGCGGACAGCTATCCGTTCGAATTACTGCCGGACGACGATATTATCCGGATCGGCTGGCAACCGCTGTGGCAGGCATTGCTGGCCGATCTGCAGCGCGGCGAACCGGCGGCCCATATCGCCGCCCGTTTCCACCGCACGTTGATTGACGCGGTCACATGCCTGACTCTGAAATTGTGCCATGATCGCGGCCTGGCGACCGTGGCCATCTCGGGAGGTGTCTTCCAGAACCGGCTGCTGCGCGAGGGTGTAACGCACACGCTGGCTGCGGCAGGCCTGACGGTGCTGGTGCCGGAGCGCATCCCTGCCCACGACGGCGGACTCGCATTCGGCCAGGCCTGTGTCGCGGCAGCGCGGCTAGGCTGACACCTTCAATTCCGGCCGGCTTGCGGCTACGATGAAGGTTACGCGGGAAGGAGCCCATTCATGGATCGAAACATCACCGGCAAGCGCGATCATCTGCTGCATCTGCTTCATGCGGTACAGCAGCAGCATCGCCATATCCAGCATGCTTCCATCGTCGACATCGCCCGCCAGTGCGGGCTGCCGATCGGTCAGGTCGAGTCGGTCGTCGACTTCTACAGTTTCTTCCACCGCTCGCCGCGCGGCCGCTACGACCTGCTGTTCAGCAATTGTACCTCCTGCGGCGACCTGTCGCTGATGCAGGCTCTCTGCACACGACTCAACTGCACGCCGGGCAAAACGCACGACGACGGCGTTGTCAGTATCGCCGCCACCTCCTGCATCGGCATGTGCGATCAGGGGCCGGCACTCTTGCTCAACGGCATGCCACTTACCGCGCTTGATGCCGAGCGCATCGAGGCCATTGCACAACTGATCGAAGCCGGCAAGCCGGTCGCCGACTGGCCGGAAGCGTGGTTCGCGGTCGGCGACAACCTGCAAAAGCCCGGCCTGCTGCTTACCTCCCCCTTCGCAGCCGGTTCCGCCCTGCGGACTGCCTTCGAAGCGGGTGCCAATGCCGTACTGGAAGCGATCGGCCGCTCGGGCCTGCGCGGCCGCGGCGGCGCCGGCTTTGCCACCGCCCTGAAATGGAAATTCTGCCGCGAGGCGGCAAGTGCGACGCGTTATGTTGTATGCAACGCCGACGAGGGCGAGCCCGGCACCTTCAAGGATCGTCTGCTGCTCGCCAGCCACGCCGACATGGTCTTCGAGGGTATGACGCTGGCGGGCTACGTGATTGGCGCAAAGCAGGGTTTCCTCTACCTGCGCGGCGAGTACCGCTATCTGCTGCCGCAACTGGAAGCAACGTTGGCAGAGCGGCGGCAGTCAGGGTTACTCGGTAAAGATATTTCCGGCCACAAAGACTTCTCCTTCGACATCGACATCGTCGTCGGTGCCGGCGCCTACATCTGCGGTGAGGAGTCGGCGCTGATCGAGTCACTGGAAGAGAAGCGCGGCGTGCCGCGCGTTCGCCCACCCTTCCCGGTCACTCACGGCTATCTCTGCCAGCCGACGGTCGTGAACAATGTCGAAACGCTGGCTGCAGCGGCAGCGATCGCTGCGCACGGTGCCGACTGGTTTTCCAGCCACGGCACGGAGAAATCGGCCGGCAGCAAGATTCTCAGCATCAGCGGCGACTGTGCGGCACCCGGCATCTACGAATACCCGTTCGGCATCACCGTCCGCCAGATCCTCGACGACTGCAAGGCCAGCGACGTGCAGGCCGTGCAGGTCGGAGGGCCCTCCGGCACGCTGATCCCCCCCGCCGAGTTCGACCGCCGGCTTGGCTTCGAGGATCTTGCCACCGGTGGCTCGTTCATGGTGTTCGGCTCACAACGCGACCTGTTGGCTGTGGTGCAGAACTTCGCCCGTTTCTTCGCCCACGAGAGCTGCGGCTTCTGCACCCCGTGCCGGGTCGGCACGACCGTGTTGCGCAATCTCGTCGACAAGTTCCTCGCCGGACACGGCACCCGTGACGATCTGGACGAGATGCACCGGCTGGCACTGCTGGTCAAGAAACGATCGCATTGCGGCCTCGGCCAGACGGCGCCCAACCCCCTGCTCGACCTGATGCACAAGTTCCCGCAGCTATTCGAAGCGCGGCTGACAGGCAGGGACTTCGAGCCCGGCTTCAACCTGGACGCCGCACTTGCCGAGGCGCGCCGTCTGACCCACCGCGACGATGCGGAGGCACACCTGTCATGAGCAACACCATCAACATCGACGGCCGCGAGATTCCCTTCGAGGAGGGCCAGACGATCATGGATGCGGCACTTGCCGCCGGCATCTATATCCCGCATCTGTGCCACAAGCCCGGGCTCACGCCGCACGGCAGCTGCAAGCTTTGCACGGTAGAAGCGGGCGGCCGCAGTGTTTCGGCCTGCACGATGCCGGCAGCCAGCGGCATGCAGGTCGCCAGCAATACGCCGGAACTGAACGAGGTGCGCCGGACCATCACGCAACTGCTGTTCGTCGAGGGCAACCATATCTGCCCCTCCTGCGAGAAGACCGGCAACTGCACCCTGCAGGCGGTCGCCTACCATCTCGGCATGCTCGACGACCACTTCCCGCTTTTCTATCCGAAACGGGAGGCCGATGCCTCGCATCCGTCGCTGTTGCTGGATCGCGACCGCTGCATCCTCTGCGAACTGTGCGTGCGCGCCAGCCGCGAGGTGGATGGCAAGAACGTCTTTGCCATTGCCGGCCGCGGTACGGATGCCCACCTGATCGTCAACACGGAGAGCGGTTTGCTCGGAGATTCGGATATCGGCATGGACGATCTGGCCGCCCATATCTGCCCGGTCGGCGCCATCCTGGTCCGCGAGCACGGCTACGATATGCCGATCGGCCGGCGCACCTTCGACCTGCACAGTGTGGCCGAACCTGGGCTGGAACCCGTGATCCTGAAGAAGTCGAGGCACTACGATGAGTAAGATCCGTATCGCCACCACATCACTGGCCGGCTGTTTCGGCTGCCATATGTCGTTGCTCGACATGGACGAGCGGCTGGTACCGCTGCTGGAACGCATCGAGTTCGACCGCTCGCCGCTCACCGACATCAAGCATTGTGGCCCCTGCGATGTCGGGCTGATCGAGGGCGGCCTCTGCAATGCCGACAACGTGCATGCGCTGCGCGAGTTCCGTGACAACTGCAAAATCCTTGTCGCCGTAGGCGCCTGCGCCATCAACGGCGGTGTACCGGCCATGCGCAACCATTTCAGCCTGCGCGAGTGTCTGGAGGAGTCCTATCTCGATGGTATCGGCGTCGACAATCCGGTGATTCCGGACGATGTCGAGCTGCCGTTACTGCTTAACAAGGTGCATCCGGTGCACGAAGTGGTACATATCGACTACTTCCTGCCAGGCTGCCCGCCGCCGGCCGATGCCTTCGTGAAACTGATCAGTGATCTTCTCGAAGGCCGCGAACCCAGCCTGCCGAAAACCATGCTGCGCTATGACTGACGCAGGATTGATCCGGAGAACCGCATGACTAATCCAGAGAGCTTCCGGCGCATCGCCATCGATCCGGTCAGCCGTGTCGAAGGCCACGGCAAGATCACCCTGTTGCTCGACGCCGACAACCACGTACAGGAGGCGCGCTTCCACATCGTCGAGTTTCGCGGTTTCGAGAAGTTCATCCAGGGCCGCCCCTACGAGGAGGTGCCCTACTTCGTGCAACGGCTGTGCGGCATTTGTCCGGTCTCGCATCATCTGGCGGCCGGCAAGGCGGTAGACCAGCTCGTCGGCGTGGATGTCCTCACACCGACCGCCACCAAGCTGCGCCGGCTGCTGCATTTCGGTCAGACGCTGCAGTCGCATGCGCTGCACTTCTTCCACCTCTCCTCACCCGACCTGCTGTTCGGCTTCGGCAGCCATCTGGCACATCGCAATATCGTCGGCATCATCGAGGATTATCCCGACCTGGCTCTGAAGGGCGTGAAACTGCGCAAATACGGACAGCAGGTGATCGAGGCGATTGCCGGCAAGCGTATCCATGGTGCTGCCGCCATTCCCGGCGGCATGAACAAACCGCTTTCTGAGGAAGATCGCCAGCGCCTGCTCGCCGACATCGGCGAGATTATCGGCTGGTGCAGTGAGGCGGTGGCTCTGAACGAGAAGATTCACCTCGAACACCCCGAAAACCACAATTTTGCGAAACTGAACTCCAACTTCCTGAGCATGGTCGCCCCCGACGGCGCGCTGGAGCTCTATCACGGGGGACTCAGGGCCAGAAAGGCGGATGGCTCAACGATCTTCGATCATCTCGACTACCGCAAATACTTCGAGGTAATCCGCGAAGAGGTACGGCCGTGGAGCTACATGAAATTTCCCTACCTTACGGCCTTGGGTCGCGAATCCGGCTGGTATCGCGTCGGTCCGCTCGCCCGTGTCAACAACTGTGACTTCATCAGCACACCGCTGGCCGAGGCGGCTCGCCGGAGATTCAAGGCGTATGGCGATGGCGGTTTCGTGCAGGATACGCTGGGCTACCACTGGGCACGGATGATCGAAGCGCTGCATTGTGGCGAGGCGATCCAGCTCCTGCTGAACGATCCGGAAATCACCGGCAGCGATCTGGTGACGCATGGCGAAAGGCAGCGCGAAGGTATCGGTGTCATCGAGGCGCCGCGCGGCACGCTGTTTCACCATTATAAGATCGACGAACAGGGCCTGATCGAGAAGGCCAACCTGATCGTCTCGACGACCAGCAACAACCAGGCAATGAACGAATCGGTGCGCTCAGTGGCCAATGCCTATCTCGACGGCCAGGAAATCACCGAAGGACTGCTGAATCACCTGGAGGTGGCGGTTCGCGCCTACGACCCTTGCCTCTCCTGTGCCACGCATGCGCTGGGCAAAATGCCGCTGCAGGTCGAGCTGATCGATGCAGCAGGCAATGTCGTCGACCGCCTGACCAAGGGCAGCCGCGGCGAACTCGAACGCACGCTTTGACCGCAATATCCGACATCTTGCTCTTTGGCTATGGCAATCCCGGCCGCGGCGATGATGCCCTGGGTCCGCTGCTGATCGAATCCATCGAGAAGCATCATGATCCGCGTGTGGAGTGCCTGACCGACATGCAGTTGCAGGTTGAGCATGTCACCGACCTGCAGCACCGCAAGCAGATCATCTTTGTCGACGCCGACATGTCATGCGAAACCCCTTTCGCATACTCTCGCCTAGCAGCCGAGAAGGATGGCAGCTATACGAGCCATGCAATGACCCCGTCAGCTTTGCTGCATGCCTTCCGGCAGGTTTACGGCGTGGATGCGCCGCCTGCCTTTCTGCTCCGCATCCGGGGTTACGATTTCGGGCTGGGCGATCCGCTCACCGAACAGGCTGCTGCCAACCTCGAGGCTGCCATCGGATTTGTGCAGCCGTTGGTGAAATCGGTAACAGGATAATTTTGATTACTATCGACTCGCGTATTTGAAAATCTGCTTTGGTCAAAGGGAACGTTGCAACGAAAAAATAGAAAAGGGACCAGCCGGTCCCTTTTCCATCAGGTGTTGCTCACATCTTTTATACCGCTGGCTGCCATTGCGCCAAATTCGGTGCCGTTTCCTGGCCATATCTGGCCACTTCGTTCCAGATTCTCGGATGCTTCTCGCGCAAGTGTTCAAACCCATCGGTCAGAAACTCGACGAACGACCTGTCGAGCACATCCATTTCGGAGATAATCTTGATTCCGACCAGGTAGGTATTGAGATCGTACGGGGACGAATGCAGGGCCTCCCTGTATTTGCTCAAAGCGGGTTCATACATCGCAAGGCGGTGCAGGTTGTATGCCTTCTTCAACGAACCGGTCAGTTTCGGCTCTAGCTTGGTCTGTGCCGCAGCGAGTGGGCGGCCAGTGATCTGGGTCCGCTTGTCGGCGACCCAGGCGCGAAACAGTGTTTCCCGATGGGTTTTGATCAGCAGATAGATGAGGGCAGTCAATACAAGAAAATGCCCCCACAACACCGCAAAACTCAGCCAGTCATCGTGCGTGAATGCCCGGCCCTGCTCCCAGGCCCAGATGAGATAGCCGGCATCCAGATGGGTCAGATACCAATGAAATGCGGCTCTCCAGTCGATATTGGTCACATAGCTCATCAGCGAAGTCACTGTCATGGCGCGCTCCTTGGGTGGGAAGAAGTGCAGCCAGAATAGCGACACATGCATGGTCCCAGCTGTGATTTGCGTCATCAGCCATTGGAGCACTGAGCTCCGGCCGTGGACACCTTATGACAAGTTCGT
>DATLWR010000165.1:0-3857 GCA_035576205.1 Mariprofundaceae bacterium | reverse complement strand
CAACATGGAGACGGCGTTGAGGATGACCTATGACGCGACTCCGGCACCGAAGCTGGTGGTGGCCGTGGGCGACTGCGCCGCCAACTGCGGCATCTTCGGCCGAGACAACTACGCGATTGCCGGATCGGTGGACGACATCATCCCGGTGGACGTGGTGGTGCATGGCTGCCCGCCACAGCCCGCCGACATCATCAACGGCATTCTGAAGGCCATCGAGGGGTGATGATGCGTATCGCGGTTGCAAGCAGGGATGGACGGAGCATCGCAGGGCATATCGGCAAATGCGCCGACTGGATCGTCTTCGAGGTCGAACTTCCCGAAAGCCCGGAGGCCGAGCCCGTGGTGAAGGAGGCGGAGCGTGTGACGCTGCCGAAGGATTTCGTGTTTCACCACTACAGGGACGATGCCCCGCATCCGCTGGCATCGTGCAGCGCGGTGATCGGCGCCAGCGCCGGCGACAGCTTCGTGGCCAAGATGCAGCGCCGCGGCATGGAGGTGGTGCTGACCGCCGAGCCCGACCCGGCCACCGCTGTCGCCGATTACATCCAGCGAACCGTCACACCGGCCAAGCCAAGACCTATCGGTAGTCTGATCTGCAAGCTGCGCGATGCGCTGTCGCCCGGCGAATAACCCGGATCCGTTACGCAGTAACAAATCCTGAGCGATAGACGAAGCCTGTACCGTCTTGCCCGGTTAGAGATTATCATTGCGCCGGCCGGACATGCCGGCGACAAGCATTGGGAGAGTGGGTGTTATGGGAAGAGCGTTTGAAGTTCGCAAGGCCTCGATGGCCAAGACGGCGAATGCCAAGACCAAGGTCTATTCGCGTTATGGCCGTGAAATCTACGTGGCAGCCAAGAACGGCAGCCCGGATCCGGATGCCAACCTGACGCTGCGCCGGCTGATCGAGAAAGCGAAGAAGGATCAGGTGCCGAGCCATGTGATCGACAAGGCGATCGACAAGGCCAAGGGTGCCGGCGGCGAGGATTTCGCGCCGACCCGCTACGAGGGCTTCGGTCCGGGTGGCTGCATGGTGATCGTCGACTGCCTGACCGACAACAACACCCGCACCTTCAACGATGTGCGCCAGTGCTTCGTGAAGAACGGCGCCAAGATGGGCGCACCGGGCGCGGTGGCGCACATGTTCGACCACCTGGCCATCTTCTCCTTCGCGGGGGATGACGACGAGAAGGTGCTGGAGGCGCTGATGGATGCCGACGTCGACGTCACCGACGTCGAGAACGAGAACGGCAAAATCACCGTCTTCGTGCCGAATACCGAATTCTACAAGGCCCGCACGGCGCTGCTCGATGCGCTGCCGGGTGTCGAGTTCGAGGTGGACGATATCTCCTGGGTGCCGAAAAGCTCGACGGAGGTGAGCGGCGAGGACGCGGTGATGATGGAGAAGTTCCTGGCCGCCCTCGATGACTGCGACGACGTGCAGGAGGTCTACCACAACGCGCAGATCGCCGGCTGAAGCTGTTCGCTTCGTCAAATAACAGAGAAAGGCTCCGGAGTTCCGGGGCCTTTTCTATTTCGGCAGGGGTTCGGCAGCGACCACCCGGTTACGCCCGGCCTCCTTGGCCGCATAGAGGGCATGGTCGGCGCTTTTCACCAGCGTTGAGGGATTGTCCGCATGCGACGGTATCGCCGAAATGCCGATACTGGTGGTGATCCTGAGACCCGGTACCCCTGAGCCCGCGAAATCGTCGCTTTCGATATGCATGCGGATGCGCTCGGCTGCATGCATGGCCTCGGCCAACGGCGTTTCGGGCAGCAGCACGGCGATCTCCTCGCCACCGTAGCGGCAGACCGTGTCGATACTGCGGCACTGTGCCATGATCAGCTCGCTGACGCGTTGCAGCACGTAATCGCCGATATCGTGGCCGTGGGTGTCGTTGACATCCTTGAAGCGGTCCAGATCGATCATCAGCATGCTCAGCGGTTTGCCGTAGCGCCGGGTGCGCTCGGTCTCCTGTGCCAGCCTTGTCTGGAATACTCGGTGGTTGAGCAGGCCCGTCAGGCCGTCGTGTGTGGCCAGGTTCCTGAGCTGAGCATCGGCGGCCACGAGGCGCTTCTCAGTCGAGTTTAGCAGCCGGTAGAAGCCGGCGAAGAGCAGGACGCCGGCCAGAGTGGCGAAGGCAATGACGGCGGCCAGTTGCTGGCGAGCCGCCAGGGTCTTGGCTGTCACGTCCATGAAGGCGACGGCATAGCCGACATGCTGGTGCCGGACATCCTCCAGTGACACCGGCACGACCCAGTAATCGAGCTTGCCGGAACTCAGGTCCTGCGGACCGAATTCGATCCGGTGGTCCTCGGCGACAATCTGATCGAGCAGCGGCGCGGCGATCCTGTCGTTGCGGAAGGCCGACGAGACCAGGGTCGGGAAACGGTCCCAGTTCGGCACGCGCCCGAGCATCTCGACACCCTCTTCCCACAGCTTGCGGTTCAGCAGCGATTTTTCGATGAAAACAGAAATGCCGATGTCCATCATGTTTTCGATCTCGTCGAAAAGGTGCTCCACCTCCATGCCCAGTTCGACATAGCCGATCAGCCTGGATGCCCCGTTCTGCTGCACATACCACGGATAGACATAGCGCAGCGTGAATGTGCCGAGCGGACCGATCTCGATACCGTGCGATGGCGCTCCGGTACGTGCGGCCTCCAGCATCGTATAGCGATCGATCTTGTCGCCGAAGCGCGAAGGCTGGTGCACCCGCAGCAGGTTGATCCGGTCCGTACCCGTGAAATACCAGTGGGTGATGCCGTACTTCGCCTTCAACTCGGCAAATTTCGCCTGGCTCAGCTCCAGCAATCGCTGCCGGTCGTGGTGGATCATGGCGTCCTGCAGGCGTTCGTCATGCACGATGCCGTCGATGGCTGCGGCGAGCACCTCGGCATGGTCGATCAGTCCCTTCTGGTAGAGGTACTGGATCGACGAACTGAGGCGGGACGCCTCGAGATCGAGATCCTCCTGCTGGTGGCGATAGGAGAAATAGGAGAACAGTGCGATGACGAGCACCAGGACAATGGTGAAAGGGGCCAGAATGCCCCATTTCAGGTAGGGCCTGGCCGGCGGCTTCGTGCCGGGATCGTCAGCTGGCAAACTTGTTGTCATCGGGTGCATGCCGGTCTCCATGTCGAACACAACGGGGTCGTCGGGGGTCTCAGGTATTTTCCGATTGCCGGGCCGAGGCCATCTTGCTCTCCAGCCATTGCAGTGCCTCTTCCCTGTCGTTGAAGACCTCGATGGTCCCGTGCCTGCCGCTGGCCAGTGACTGGAACATGCGGGCGATGCCGAAATGGAGCCGCTTGTTGCCGGCAAATATCGCCCGGATTGCAGTCGGGCCGTATGGGCAGGTGTTCGACAGGCTGAATACGGCGGTGGAAAGGAGGGCGACACGCTCGACGCCGCCGCCGTCCATCAGCTCGCCATAGGAGGGGTCGAATGCCGGATCGGCACCCAGTCTGCGATGGTGTTCGGTGCACTCGTCGAACGACAAGACGCCGCTCATCGTGGTGGTTACGATGCCTTTCTCCGGGTCGATCGCATAGCTTATCGGCATCCTGCCTCCTCGGTCGGCAAAGCAATTTACTCCTGCAATTTCCGTATTGGAAGCTGGCCATTGGTTCAGGTCCGACGTTGCTGCCAATCGCTGAGCCTGGCACGCATGCGCCGCACATGGCTGCCGTCCCAGAACAGTCGGCCGCAGCCGGAGCAGCTGAGCAGCACCGTGGCCTGCTCGCGGCTGAACGGCGGCACCTCGGCCAGGCGCGCCGGGTCGGCGGGCACGAGCGGTCGGTTGCAGACGAGGCAGCGGGAGAAGGGGGCGTGCAGCCAGTCGATGGTATGAAAC
>DATLWR010000164.1:0-3080 GCA_035576205.1 Mariprofundaceae bacterium | reverse complement strand
GCTGATCGGTTTCACCGGCTCTCCGTGGACGCTGGCTACCTACATGGTCGAGGGCGGCGGTTCGAAGAACTTCTCGAAGGTGAAGGCGATGGCCTTCAACGAGCCGAAGACGATGCACCTGCTCTTGGAGAAGCTCGCCGACTCGGTCGCCGCATACCTGAACGCGCAGATCGCCAACGGCGCCCAGGCCGTGCAGATCTTCGATACCTGGGGCGGTATCCTGACCACCCGCGACTACAAGGAGTTCTCGCTCTCCTACATGCAGCGCATCGTTTCGCAGCTCACCCGCAGCAACGAAGGCCGCCGCGTGCCGGTGATTCTCTATTCCAAGGGCGGCATGGGCTGGCTGGAGGCGATGGCCGATACCGGCTGCGACGTCGTGGGTCTCGACTGGTCCATCGACATCGATGCGGCGAAGGCCCGTATCGGCGACAAGGTCGCCCTGCAGGGCAACATGGATCCGACCATGCTCTACGCGAAGCCGGAGCGCATCCGCGAAGAGGTGAAGGATATCCTGGCCCGCTTCGGCCACGGTTCCGGCCATGTCTTCAACCTCGGCCACGGCATCACGCCGGATGTGCCGAAGGAGCACGCCATCGAGTTCTTCAAGGCGGTGCGCGAGGAGTCTGTTCGGTACCACCGCTGATATCGGTCGGCCAACTCTGTGCTATCCTGACTGACCAGGGGTTGTCGCGGCTCGCGCCGCGGCGACTGCCGTGAACGTTCGTCGGGGATAAAGCTTGGGAAATACCATATTCATGATCCACGGCATGTGGTGCGGGGCGTGGTGCTGGGATCGTTACAAAGACTATTTCGAGTCTGCCGGCTACCGCTGCATCGCGGCCACGTTGCCGTTTCACGATGAGGCCGCCCGCAATTCCCCCGACCCGCGTCTCGGCAGGACCAGCCTGCTGGATTATGCCGATGCGCTTGCAGAGGAAATCGCCGCATTACCGGAGAAGCCCATTCTCATGGGGCATTCGATGGGCGGCTTGCTGGCCCTGATGCTAGCCGCACGGGGGCTGGCCGAAGCGGCCGTCCTGCTGACTCCCGCATCGCCGGCCGGCATCATCGGCATCACGCCATCGGTGCTGCGCAGTTTCACAGGCATCATCAGCCGCTGGGCTTTCTGGAACAAAACCACTTTTCCGACCATGCGGGCGGCGATCTATGGCGCCCTGCATTTGACGCCGGACGCGGAGCGAAAGGCCGTTTTCGAACGCTTGGTTCACGAGTCGGGCCGCGCGTTTTTCGAGATGGGGCTCTGGCCGTTCGATCGTCGTCACGCGTCGCGGGTCGATGCGACCCGGGTGCAATGCCCGATGCTGGTGATCGCCGCCGGGCAGGATCGCAGTACACCGGCATCGGTGGTGCGCAAGCTGGCGGAGGAATACCGGCATGTGGCCGAATACCGGGAGTTCCCGAATCATGCCCATTGGGTGCTCGGCGAACCGGGCTGGGAGGAGATTGCGGACAGCGTGCTGGACTGGCTCAGGAAGCATGAACCCATATCTGAAGTGATGCCGCCGGCTTCTTCGGCAAGCCGATGAACGCCAATCATAAGGCCGCCCGACAGGCGGCCTTTTTTTGCGCAATGTCGTAGCTGTCGGGCGCTAGCCGATCAGCCCGAAGACGACCACCAGCGTCAGGCAGCTGGCGAGGCTGGCGACCAGCAGCAGCGACGAGGCGAGTGAGGCGTCGCCGCCATAGCGGCGCAGGAATACCGCGCCGAGCACCGCCGGTGGCATGGCGGCCAGCAGCACCAGCACCTCTTTCCACAGGTCGGGGAAACCGAGCTGGCTGGCGAAAACCCCGGCCAGCAGCGGTTGCAGTATCAGCTTCAGGATGACGACGATGGCCAGCGAGGCGATGATCTTGACCGGGTGCGGCAGCCGGAACATCAGTCCGACCGACAGGATGGCCAGCGGCGTCAGCGCTTGTGCCAGCACATGGCCGAGCTGGAAGAAGGGGGCGAGCAGCGGCTGCTCCTCGCCGGGCAGCTTGAGGCTGCCCCACAGCATGCCGAGCAGCAGCGCGAAGAAGACCGGCGATTTGAAAAAGGCCAGCGACGACTGCCACTGGAAGCGCCGGCTCTCTGCCTCGGAGCCGAAATGGGCGGCCAGCATGGGCCCGAGGATGAAGATCGGATAGCCGACGCCGATCTCCGAAATGAGCACCCCCTCGCTGAGGGCGGCCGGCGACAGCGGGAACATCTGCAGGATCAGCGAGTAGCCGAGGAAGGTCGAGGAGCCGAAGGCCGAGCAGAAGACGATGGCGCCTTGCTGCGCGCGGCTGAATTTCAGCAGGTCGGCGACACCCCAGGCCAGCGCGATGCAGAACAGCTCGACGCCGAGCATGACCAGCGCCGGCCCGACCTGGTCCAGCCGCAGCGGATGGCTGGCGAGGCTGACGAAGATCATCGCCGGCAGGCAGAGGTCGGTGACGATGAGGGCGAGCGGCAGCGAATGTTTTTCGGTTAGCACGCCTTTCGAGCGCAGCAGAACGGCCAGTGCATAGATCAGCGCGATGACGATGATGGCATCGACCAGATGACGGAACGGTTCCATGGCGGCGATCTCCTCCCTCTGCGATTGCCGGAATATAGCCCAGCCGGGCGATGTGCGCCGCTGCCACATGCTTTTTTCCGGCATGGACAATCGCACGCGGCGGAGCATGATTCGCCGCCTGATGAATCGCATGCATATCGAAACCGTATCGAAATGGCGTTGGCTACTGGCCACCGCCGCGGTTTCCTATTGCTTGGTTTCTAACGACCAATAACGATCAGGAGGCAACCGCGGAGACTTTCCGCGATTGCCCGAACACCCCTTCGATCCTTCCGTAAAGTTTCCGCGTTGGCTCCCCAATAAAGGAGAAAACAACGTGAATGCATCCGTTCAAACCATTGCCATCGGCCAGCGCCATGCCCTGACCGGCATTCTGCTGGCGCTCGCCGCCGCGATCTTCTTCTCGGTCAAGGCGATCTTCGTGAAGCTCGCCTATCGCTACGGCGTTGATGCCGTGACGCTGCTGGCGCTGCGCATGATCTTCGCGCTGCCGTTTTTCGTGGTGATTGCCGC
>DATLWR010000163.1:0-20644 GCA_035576205.1 Mariprofundaceae bacterium | reverse complement strand
TGCCGCGCCGCCTCGTCCTTCACCACGCCTTTGACAAGGAGCTTGGGGCCGACCTCGAACTGCGGCTTGATCAGCGCCACACACCAGCCGCCCGGTTTCAGGAACGGCCACGAGGGGGGCAGCACCTTGTCGAGCGAGATGAAGGAGGTATCCATAACCAGCACGTCGACCGGTTCGGGGACAAGTTCGGGGGTGAGCAGTTTCACATGCGTTTTCTCGAGATTCACGACGCGCGGGTCGTGCTGCAGCCTGTAGTGCAGCTGGCCGTGGCCGACGTCGACGGCATAGATCTTTGTTGCACCGTTCTGCAGCAGGCAGTCGGTGAAGCCGCCGGTGGAGGCGCCGACGTCGAGGCAGACGGCACCTTCGGCGGAGAACGGGAAGTGTGCCAGCGCTCCTTCCAGCTTCAGACCGCCGCGCGAGACGTAGCGCAGCTGCTCGCGCACCTCGATCTCGGCGGTGCTGAGCACGCTCGTGCCCGGCTTGTCGGACTTCTGGCCGTTGACGTAGACGAGCCCGGCCATGATCAGCCGCTGCGCCTGGCTGCGCGATTCGCACAGGCCGAGGTCGGTCAGCAACTGGTCAAGACGGGTTTTTGTTGCTTTGGGTGTAGCTGACAAAGCGTTGTTTCAGGCGGATGCCGGTCGGCGCATCGAGCGGCAACGTGCGCTCGGCGGCGGTGAGTTGCTGCAGGCGAACGGTGGGGTTCGGATGAGTCTTGGCCAGCACCTTCGTCATGCCCCGCTTGCGCCGCGCATCAAGCAGCTTCAGCACGTCGTTCATCGCCAGGTAGTCGTAACCGGTCCGGTTCAGGTAGACGACGGAAACACGGTCGGCATCGAACTCGTCTTCCTTGCTGAGGCCCTTGAATAGCGCGTCGGTGGCGAAATCGGACATCTGTTTGAACAGCTGGCTACCCTGGTTCTTGAACGCCTCGGCGGCCACCTCGCTGCCCACCTGCATCAGCTTCGATTTCTGCAGCGCCTTGAGGATGTGCTTCTCGGTCACGTGGGCGATCTCGTGCGACAGGATGGCGGCCAGTTCCGCTTCGTCCTGCGCCATGTTCATGGCACCGCGGGTCACGAAGATATAGCCGCCCGGGCAGGAGTAGGCATTGACGTCGTCGGTGTTGAGGATCGCAAAGTGGTAGCCGAGATTCGGCCGGTCGGAGTGCTGGGCGAGTGCTGTGCCGAGCAGGTTCAGGTAGTAGGTGCGGTTCTGGTCGGGATCGATGCCGAAGCGGCCTGCCACGCGGGCGGCGACATCGCGACCGAGAATCTTCTCCTCCTCTTCGGAGATCGGCACCAGTGCCGAGACGACCTTGGCGGCCTCCTCGAGCCGCTTGGTGGTTTCCTTGTCCAGCCCGAGGGCGTCGCCGAGGGAGTTGAAATCGAAGGCGATCGCCGGCGTGGTGGCAAGCAGGGCGGTTGCCAGCAGCAGGGGCAGAAGGTTGCGTTTCACGGGTTCAGTTTGCCGTCGCGGATGAAGCGGTTCACCTCATCCTGGCTCACATTCAGGCTTTCCATCCACTGCACCGCCTGCGGGTTACTGGCCGTGCCGGTCGCATCGCCTTCCTCCAGTCCGCGCACACCAAGCACGGCGGTCTGTTGCTGCGGTTCGTTGCCGCCGAACCAGCGGGCGAAGCCGGAGAAGAAGGAGGAGCGGGCCTTTTGCGAGCTGCTCGGCTGGTAACGCTGGCGCACCGCGCCCTCGATCACCCAGCCCCTGAGCTTCGGGCTGCCCGATTCGATTTCGGCCCAGCCGCGGATACGCTGCAGGATATTCACGTTCGTCAGCCGGTCGAGATGACCGACCATACGGCTGTCGGAGGTGGGGCTGGCATGAATGTCGGCACCGTAGGTGGCGCCGATGTAGTAGGAGTCGTTCTCCGCCGCTTGCACATGACAGGTGGCGGCGAACAGGGCAAAGCAGAGGATCAGCCAGCGACGCATGGATTCAACATAGATGCGGCGCATCGGGCTGTCAAAGTTCGAGCAGCCTGGCGGCGATGCCATTCGCATCGAGTCCGAGGTCGCGCAGGATTTCGGCCGGTGTGCCCTGCTCGGGGAAAACATCCGGCATGGCGATTTGTGCCACGGGCCCGTGCCAGCCGGAGCGGGCGGCGAGCGCGATAATCTGTTCACCGATGCCGCCCTCGGCGGAACCCTCCTCGACGATGACCAGCGGTTTGCCTTTCTTGAGGTTGGCGAGAATCGCTTCTTCGTCGAGCGGTTTGACGAAGCGAAGGTTCAGCAGCGAGAAGGCGCGGCTGCTTTCGGCGCGCAGCGTTTCGACGGCCTGCACGGCATCGTGGCAGCGGGTGCCGACGGCGATGACGAGCCCGTCCTTGCCTTCGGCGAGCCGTTCCGCTTTGCCGATGGCCAGCGCTTCCGGCGCGGTCAGTTCCACACCGAGGCCGTTGCCGCGCGGGTAACGGATGGCGACCGGCCCGTCGATCGTGAAGGCGGTGGCCAGCATGTCGCGCAGTTCCTGCTCGTCCTTCGGCGCCATGATGGTCATGTTCGGCAAGCAGCGCAGGAAGGCGATATCGAACATGCCGGTGTGGGTGGCGCCGTCGGCACCGACGACGCCGGCGCGGTCGAGGCAGAAGATTACCGGCAGGTTCTGGATGCAGACGTCGTGCACGATCTGGTCGTAGCCGCGCTGCATGAAGGTGGAGTAGATGGCGACCACCGGCCTGAAACCCTCGCAGGCGAGGCCTGCCGCGAAGGTGACGGCATGCTGCTCGGCGATGCCGACGTCGAAACAGCGGTTGGGGTGGCGGCGGGCGAAGCGCGCCAGCCCCGTGCCGCCGGGCATGGCGGCGGTGATGGCGACGATGCGCGGGTCGTGTTCGGCCAGATCTGCCAGCGTGTCGCCGAAGACCTGTGTGTAGCTCGGGGCGCCGCCATCAGTCTTGATCGGCTGGCCGGTGGCCGGGTTGTATGGGCCTAGGCCGTGCCAGGTCTCCGGGTCTTCTTCGGCAGGCGAGAAGCCGAGCCCTTTTCGGGTCAGTGTGTGCAGCAGGATCGGGCCGTCGAGCTCCTTGCAGTTGGCCAGTGTCGGCAGCAGGTGGTCGAAGTCGTGGCCGTCGAGCGGGCCGATGTAGCGGAAACCCATCTCCTCGAACAGCGTGCCCGGTACCAGCATGCCCTTGACGTGCTCTTCCAGCCGTTTGGCCGCATCGAGCGCACCCGGCAGTTTTTCGAGGATGCGCTTGGCCGTGCCCTTGGCGCTGGTATACGGCTTGCCGGTGATGATGCGGGCCAGATACGAGGACATGGCGCCGACGTTCGGGGCGATCGACATCTCGTTGTCGTTGAGGATCACCAAGAGGCGCCGCTTGTCGGCACCGGCGTGGTTCAGTGCTTCGAAGGCCATGCCGCCGGTCAGGGCACCATCGCCAATGACGGCAACGACGTGGTTGTGTTCGCCCTTCAGGTCGCGGCCGGCGGCCATGCCGTAGGCGGCCGAGATCGATGTCGAGGCGTGGCCGGCACCGAACGGGTCGTGCGGCGATTCGGTGCGCTTGGTGAAGCCGGAGAGGCCGCCGTACTGGCGGATGGTCGGCATGCCCTTGAGGCGGCCGGTCAGCATCTTGTGTGGGTAGGCCTGGTGGCCGACATCCCAGACGATCTTGTCGTCGGGCGAGTCGAACAGGTAATGCAGCGCGATGGTCAGCTCGACCACACCCAGCCCGGCACCGAGGTGACCGCCGATAGGGGCGAGTGTTTCCACCATATATTCGCGCATCTCGCGGGCAAGCTGCGGCAACTGTGCGGGCGTCAGCGCCTTGAGGCTCTGTGGGCCGTCGATCGATTCGAGCAGCGGGAAATGCTTCACCGGCCACGCTCCAGGATGTAGTCGGCAAGCTGTTGCAGGTGTCCGGCGCGCTTGCCGAGCGGTGCCAATGCTTCGACGGCGAGATCGCGCATTTCGCCGGCCAGTTCGCGCGCTTTGGGCAGCCCCAGCACGGAGACGTAGGTCGCCTTGTTCTGCGCCGCGTCCTTGCCGGCCGTCTTGCCGAGTGCCGCGGCATCGGCTGTGGCGTCGAGGATGTCGTCGGCGATCTGGAACAGCAGGCCGACCGCCTTGCCGTAGCGCGAGCAGGCGTCGAGTTCGGCCTCGTTGGCGCCGGCCAGGATGGCGCCGGCCTCGCAGGCATAGCAGAGCAGGGCGCCGGTCTTGTGCAGGTGGATGCGCTCGACCTGCAGCACGTCGTCGATCTGCTGGCCATCGCCCTCGATATCGAGCTGCTGGCCGCCGACCATGCCCTGGCCGCCGGCAGCAATGGCCAGACGACGCACCAGTTCGATGCGGGTATCGGCGGACGTATTGAGTTCGGCGAGCAGTTCGAAACTTAGTGCCTGCAACGCGTCGGCGGCGAGCACAGCGGTCGCCTCGTCGAACTTCTTGTGGCAGGTCGGCATGCCGCGGCGCAGGTCGTCGTCGTCCATGCACGGCAGGTCGTCGTGGATCAGCGAATAGGTGTGCAGGCTCTCGATGCTGGCAGCGGCCGGCAGGGCCTGTTCGGCATCCTTGCCGCTGCAGGCGGCAAAACATTCCAGCAGCAGGGCAGGGCGGATGCGCTTGCCGCCGGCCAGCAGAGAATAGCGCATGGCCGCGAGCAGCGTGGCCGGTACGGCCGATGCCCGCCGGTCGAGGATGGCGGCAAGAACGGATTCGATGTGGCTGGCGTGATGTGCCAGGAAGTCGGGTGCCTGCATGCGGGTTATTCGCCGGCCTCGTCCTGTCCGAGGACCTGCAGCCGCTGCTCGGCCTGGTCGAGCAGCGCCTCGCAGCGGCGCGAAAGCTTCACTCCCTGTTCGAAGGCGGCCACACTCTCCTCCAGCGGCAGCTTGCCCGATTCCAGTTTCTCGACCAGCTCGGTCAGGCGGGCCAGAGCCTCCTCGAAGGAGAGCTGATCGATGGATTGTTCGCTACGCATGACGGCGCCTCCTGGAAGGTCGGACACTCTAGGCGATGCCGCCGGATTGTAAAAGCTGTGCCGCTATTGCGATTATGGTCAATGAGGCGGTTGGTCACTACCTTTCCGGCATGCGCGTCATTCGCTATGCCAGCCAGCCGTATGCGGATTCGGTCCGGGAGCAGGAACGGCTCGTCGCCGACATCCTGGCCGGGAGTGCTTCATCGACGCTGATTCTCACCGAGCATCCTCCCGTCTTCACCATTGGCACCTCCGGCAAGCAGTCGGACGTGCAGCAGACCGAGATCGACGGCGAGACCATTGCGGTGCAGCAGAGCGGCCGCGGCGGCGAGGTGACCTACCACGGGCCGGGGCAGCTGGTCTGCTACGTGATCGCCGATCTGCGCGGCGAGCAGGATTTGCATCTGCACGTCTGGCGGCTGGAGGAGATGGTCATCCGGACCCTTGCCGATTTCGGCATCCATGCCAAGCGCAGCGAGCGCGGCATCGGGGTCTGGGTGAATGAGCTCAAAATCGCCGCTGTCGGCGTTCGCTGTCGCAAATGGGTCGCCTATCACGGCATAGCGCTGAACATCGACCCGAATCTCAACCACTTCGACGGCATCGTTACCTGCGGCATGGCCGACCGGCCGGTGACCTCGATGCGCAAGCTTGGTGTCAGCGCCGACCGCTTGGCCGTCGAGGCGCGTGTGATCCGGCATGCCAGGGAGCTCTTTGGTGTCGTTCTGCTACACTAGCCGCATGCGTCGCCTGCCCCGTATCCCCCTCTTGGCCGGAATATTGTTGCTTTGTCTGGCGGTCGCGGCACCCGCGCAGGCCGCTGATCCGGATGCCAGGGAGATCATCCGCAAGGTGCAGGAGCTCCTGCGCGCCGATACCGGCATCGCCCGCTATACGATGCGCATCGTGACTCCCGAATGGCAGCGCGAGGTGAGCTTCGACTCCTGGGACGATCGCCTCCACAAACGCTTTTTCATCCGCATCCTGGCGCCGGTCAAGGATGCCGACACCACCTGGCTGAAGGATGGCAGCAACCTGTGGATGTATCTGCCGCGGCTGGAGCGCGATATCCGCATCCCGCCGTCGATGATGCTCTCCTCATGGATGGGTTCCGATTTTACCAACGACGACCTGGTGAAGATGGAGTCGGTGGTCGACGACTATACGCACCGGCTGATCGCGCACGACGCCGACAGCGTCACCATCGAATCAATCCCGAAGCCGGATGCGCCGGTGGTGTGGGGCAAGATCGTGCACGTGGTCGGCACCGACGGTATCCCGCGCACGGAGGACTATTACGATGAGCGCGGCAAGCATATCCGCCAGCTGGTGTTCACGGACGTCAGGGAGATGGACGGCCGTCGCATTCCGAGCCACTGGACGATCCAGCCGAGCGACGAGCCGGGTAAGCATACCGAGCTGATCCTGGAAAAAGTGCGCTTCAATCCGCAGATTCCCGTCTCGGTATTCACGCGCGCCAACCTGCGCCGCAAGGGCAGCTAGATGTGGGCGCTGGCCTGGCGGAACATCGTCCGTAACGCCCGCCGCAGCCTGATCACGGTATCGGCGGTGGCGCTGGGACTGACCTCGCTGATCTTCCTGTGGGGCTTCAACGACGGCGTTCACAACAACATGATGCGTAACCTGCAGGAGGCGATCGTCGGCAGCCTGCAGGTGCATGCCGACAAATTCTTCCACCATCCGAAACTCAACCGCACCGTGCCCGATCCGGCGCGGGTGATCGCTCTGTTGCAGCAGCAGCACATCGAGCGCTACACCAGCCGGCTGCGTACCTTCGCGCTCGCCGCCGGGTTGGAGAATTCGGAAGGGCTGGTGCTGCTCGGCATGGATCCGGCAAGTGAAATGAGGACGACGAACATCGCCGGCAAGGTCGATCGCGGTCGCTTTATCAAAAGCAACGACGAGAAGGCCTGTGTGCTGGGTGCGACGACGGCGCGCAATCTCGGCGTGAAGCTGGGCGACGAGGTGGTGCTGCTCGGCGAGGACCACTACGGCTCGCTGGCGGCGGAAAAGGTGAAACTGGTCGGTATCATCTCCAGCGGCGAGATGGGCATCGACCGGGGGCTCGCGATCGTACCGCTCGGTTTCATGCAGCGCATGTTCGATATGGGAAGCGACGTGTCGGAGGTCGTCGTGCAGTTGCCGGAGGAGCGCCTGGAGGCGGTGACGAGCGCGCTCAGGCAGCAGCTCGACGGTGGCTACGAGGTGCTGCGCTGGTACGACATGTACCCGATGATGAAGCAGTGGGTGGAGCTGGAGAATGCTTTCTACTACATCTTCCTTTCCGTCGTGCTGGTGATTGTCGCGGCCGGCATTATGAACACCGTGCTGATGAGCATGCTCGACCGTATTCACGAGTTCGGCGTCATGATGGCGCTGGGCTGCGGCCGCGGGCATCTGGCCGGCATGGTGGTGATCGAGTCGCTGCTGCTCGGCGCCTTGGGTGTGGCCGTCGGCACGTTCGCCGGCCTGATGCTGGTCCAGTATTTCCACGGCGCCGGCATCGACCTGTCCGGCCAGATGGACACCGTCGCCCGCTACTACGTCGATCCGGTCATCCATACCGAGATCGATACCAGCCATCTGCGCAACACGATTCTCGCCGTGCTGGCGGCGGCGGCGATAGCCGCGCTGTGGCCGGCGATCCGTGCCGCCCGCCTGCAGCCGGTGGAGGCGATCCGGCATGTTTGATGCACTGTCCATCTACCTGCGACTCGGCTGGCGCAATCTCTGGCTGCACCCGCTACGTACCGGCCTGACCACGGCGGCTCTCGCCATCGGCATCGCGGCGCTCACCTTCCTGTCGGCGATGAACGACGGCTGGATGCAGCAGATCAAGACCAATTTCGCGCTGACGGTGACCGGCCACATCCAGATTCACGCCAGGGGTTTCGAGCAGTCGCGCAAGCTGGCCGACCGCATCGACGATCCGGCACCACTTCTCGACATCGTCCGGCAGGTGCCGGAGGTCAGGCTGATCACCCGGCGCGTGCGTGTGTCGGGGCTCGCCTCCAGTGCCGGCGCAAGCGGCGGTGCGCTGGTTTACGGAGTCGAGCCGGCAACCGAGAAACGGATGAGCCGGCTGGCGGGCTTCGTCAGCCAGGGAGGGTGGCTGGAACCCGGTGACGACCGCGGCGTCGTGCTGGGCGACGGGCTTGCCGATTCGCTGGAGGTGGGGCTGGGCGACAAGATCGTGCTGATGGCGACGACGCCCCAGGGGGACATCGCCTCCGAGGTGTTCCGGGTGCGCGGCCTGCTGCACTCGGGGGTCATGGACGTCGACGACCTGACGGCCGTGGTGACGCTGGATGCCGCCCAGCGATGGCTGGGGCTGGGCAAGGCGGTGACCGATATCGTCGTCCGCGTGAAGGATTTCAATGCCGTCGCCTCGGCGACGCAGCAGATCCGGCAATTGCTGGCGGCTCGGGCAACAGGAGAACCGCTGGAGACGCTGAGCTGGATCGACATCGATCCGATGGCCGAACAGTGGGCGGAGTTCGCCGATGCCTATACCTGGATCATCCTGGCGGTAGTGATTCTCGTCGTGCTCGCCGAAGTGCTGAACACCATGCTGATGAGCATGCACGAGCGGGTACGGGAATTCGGATTGATGGGCGCACTCGGCGTACAGCCGACGCAGGTGTTCGTCATGGTGGTCTGGGAGACGGTCATTCTGGTGGCACTGGGTAGCGGCATCGGCTTTCTTATTGGCGGCGGCCTCTCCTGGTGGTACGGCGTCAAGGGGATCGACCTGACGCGCTTCGCCGTCGCCTTCTCGTTCATGTACATGGACCCGGTGGTGCATCCGCTGCTGAGGACGAAAAGTATCGTGGAGATTCTGGGTGCGGCGGTGATCGGGGCTCTGGTCTCCGGACTCTATCCCGCCTGGAAGGCAGCGCGCCTGCAGCCGGCCGTGGCGCTCAGGGAGTTGTAAAGATGGGAGGATCCGCATGGCATTAATCGAGGCTGCAGGGCTGATGAAGCACTACCATAGCGGCGAGTCGGAGCTGGCGGCACTGGCCGGTATCGACCTGTCGGTGGAGACCGGGGCATTCATCGTGCTGGCCGGGCGTTCCGGTTCCGGCAAGACGACCCTGTTGAACATTCTCGGCGGCCTGGACCAGCCGGATGGCGGTAGCCTGAGCGTGGCCGGCCGCGACATGCTGGCCATGAGCAACAGCGAACGGGCCGCTTTCCGGCTGAAGCATCTCGGCTTCGTCTTTCAGGCCTACAACCTGATCCGCGTGCTCACGGCGCGCGAGAACGTCGCCTACGTGCTGCAGCTGCAAGGCATGCCGAAAAGCCGGCGTTTCCAGGTCGCCGACCAGTGGCTCGATGAGGTCGATCTTGCCGGCTATGCCGACCGCCGTCCCGATCAGATGTCGGGCGGCCAGCAGCAGCGTGTTGCGGTGGCGCGGGCACTGGCGACCGGCCCGGACCTCGTGCTGGCCGACGAGCCGACGGCCAATCTCGACAGCACGACCGGCGAGGCGTTGATCAATCTGATGCGGCACCTGAACGAGGAGCACGGCACCACCTTCCTGGTCGCATCGCACGACCCGATGGTGATCGCCGCGGCGCGTACGCTGATCATGCTGCAGGACGGCCGCATCGAATCTGTCACGGAGCAGCGGTAAGCCGCGTGCGCCTTGTTATTGCCATACTGCTGGCAACCACGATGTGGGTCGGAAGTGCGGCCGCGGTCGAACTGACCGGCCAGTACACCAATCTCGCCTTCCAGACCAAAAACTCGTCGCAGCGGGAGGTGGTCACCGATCTGCAGCGGCTCAGGCTGACACTGGCCGACGAACGGGAAGCATGGTCGTACCAGTTCAGCTACGATCACGAGCTTCTGTATGGCGGACTGGTGCGCGATCCCGTGTTCCGTACACAGCTGAATACGCCGGACCCGACCTGGGCCGATCTGAGCGCCGTGCTCGGCCGGGATCGCTCCTCCTACTGGCGGCATACGCTCTATCGCGGCTGGATCGCCTACCGCGCCGGCGACTGGCAGCTGACCCTTGGCCGGCAGCGCATCGCCTGGGGTTCGGGGCGTATCTGGAACCCGACCGACCGCTTCAATCCGGTACAGCCGACGGCGCTCGAACAGGAACAGAAGCTGGGCGTGGATGCCGCCGACCTGACCTGGCGCTATTCCGGTTTCGGTGCCGTACAGCTGGTCGCGGCACCCGGCCGAGCAAGCTATGGAACCTCGCGCAAGATGGCGCTGCGCTGGCACGACACGCTCGGCGGGGTGGATATGGCGCTGCTGGGCGGACGCATCGGCGACGAGAACGTCGCCGGGCTGGATATGACCGGCAACGTCGGTGATGCCGGAGCGCGGCTGGAGCTGATGCAGTCGTGGCAGGGGCCACGCGGCAGCTATGCGCAGCTCTCCACCGGTATCGACTACACCTGGACGACAGACTGGCTGCCGAACGGTCTCTATCTCGCTGCCGAGTATTTCTACAACGGTGCGCCGGGGATCAGCCTGACCGCGCAGCCGGATCGCCTGCAAAGCCTCTCCCGGCAGCTGGTAGGCCTGCTGGCCGGCTACGACCTGACGCCGCTGTGGCGGCTGGATCTGCTGGGTATCGCCGATGTGACGCGGCGGGGGTGGTTCATCGCACCGCGGCTGACATGGTCGGTGGTGGAGAATGTCGATCTCAGCTTCATCGGCCAGTGGCCGGGGGGGCGGCCGGATGCCGAGTTCGCACGATACAACCGGCTGCTGGCAGCCCGGCTCGACTGGTATTTCTGAAATCCGTTAAGGAATCAGCGAAGGGTCAGGATCGGAGATCCCACTCCTCGAGCGGCAGGTTCAGCTTGTTGTGCCGCTCTTCGCCATGCGGTTCGATCCACTGTTCGAAGCTGGCATAGGCGTTCATGAAGGCCTGGATCACCTGTTCCGGAACGCTGCAGGCAAGGCACTGGCCTTTCGCATGCACGACGGTGCCGATGGGCAGGGTGATGTAACGGTTCGCCGCCCCGAACATGTCGCCGACGCCCAGCGCAAACTCCATCTTGCTGTCACCGTGTTCGCGGCTGGCAATGGCTTCTCCGTACAGGATGATCCAGCCGACGCTGGCCTCGGCGCCGGTATCGGGGATCTCTTCGCCGTCGTTGAATTCACGGACCTTCGATTCCTCGGCCAGCCAGCGGCGGTCGGCATCGGGAAGGTCGTTGAAGGCCGGATGGCTGTGGGTCATCGAATAGACCATGCGGGTCTGCACGGTTCGCATCAGCCGTTCGCCGGCCAGCGGCGAGCGCTGCATCAGTTGCGAGATGGTCAGATTGGAGAACTCCAGCAGTACCGACGGCTCGATGGCGCTGACGGTGGCCGAACGCGGCAGCTTGTAGACACAGGCGAATTCACCGAAGAAATGGCCGGGCCGCAGGACACTCAGACGCTTGGACTGGCCGCCGCCCGTATCCAGCTGCACGGACATCTGGCCTTCCAGGATCAGGTAGAAGGTCTGGCTGACATCGCCCTGCCGGACGACCGCCTCGCCCTGCTCGAAGCGGACCAGATGTCCCTGTTGCAGGAATTCGCGTGCCTCGGTATCGGCCAGTTCGTCGATCAGCGCGAAGGTGCGTTGCGTTCCCTGGTCGAGGTCGATCGGACCGGAACTGGTGATATGGGCCATGCGCAGCAGGGCCTCGACCTCTTCCTGCTCCGGATGTTCGAGTACACGGCACATCTCCAGAAAACCGAGGGCACTGCTCGGCCTGCCGCCTGCGAGCATTCGCCGGGCCATGGTCAGTGCTAGGTCGCGGGCACCGTCGATGTTGCCATCGCTCTGGTACATCTGGATCAGGGGGCGGGCGATATGCAGATCCTCCGGGAAGATCTTGTTCAGGTCCCGGTAGACGACCATCAACTCATCATGCAGCAACGCCATATAGCGCAAAGCATAGACGATTGGCCTAGCAAGGTACAATGTTGGAAGCCGCTTGGCCGGGAGCGGCGAGGATGTACAATGCCGCCATGACTCAACCATCCGCTCTCACCGGCCGACCGCGCGGCCATATACCGCTGGCCCCCCAGGGCTGGCCCTTCCTGCTTCCGGCTCTGGCATTGCTGGTCCTTTTCATCTGGCTCGGCTGGGTGGTGGCCGGCACCATCCTCGGCCTGCTGTTCGCCTTCATGCTCAACTTCTTCCGTGATCCCGAGCGTCAGACGCCGTCGGAGCCTGGCCTGTTCATCGCGCCGGCCGACGGGCGTGTGGTGCGCGCCGAGCCGTTTGGAGAGGCGGGGGGCGACGGCCTGCGCGTCGATGTGTTCATGAACGTATTCAATGTGCATGTGAACCGCGCGCCGATGTCCGGCCGCATCGCAAGCATGGAGTACACCACCGGCCAGTTCATCAACGCCGCCGCCGGCAATGCCGGCGCGGTCAACGAGCGCAACCGTTTCGAGATGGATGCCGAGGACGGGTCGCATCCGGCCTTTACGCAGATCGCCGGTCTCGTGGCGCGCCGGATCGTCTCCTATATCCAGCCGGGCGCTACGGTGCGGGCCGGCCAGCGCATCGGCATGATCCGTTTCGGGTCGCGCGTCGATTGCGAGATTCCGGCCGGTTTCGAGCTGTGCGTGAAGGTCGGGGACAAGGTGGTGGCCGGTGAAACCGTGCTGGCCCGCAAACCGGAGGTTGGAGTATGAATGTCCGTCTGAAGGACAGTATGGCGCGTGGCGTCTATGTGCTGCCCAGCCTGTTCACCAGTATGGGGCTGTTTGCCGGCTTCTATTCGCTGATCGCCGCCATCCAGGGGCGCTTCGAACTGGCTGCCTGGGCGATCGTTGCGGCGGCCGTGTTCGACATGCTCGATGGGCGGGTGGCGCGCCTGCTGCATGCCGAGACCGCCTTCGGCGCCGAATACGACTCGCTGTGCGACATGCTCTCTTTCGGTATCGCGCCGGCTGTGCTGATGTATCTGTGGGCGCTGGTGCAATTGCCGGCCGAGCTGCACAAGCTGGCCTGGCTGGGGGCTTTTTTCCTGGCTGCCTGCGCAGCATTGAGGCTGGCCCGCTTCAACGTGCAGATCGGTACGCAGGACAAACGTTATTTCCAGGGGCTACCGACCCCGGGCTCGGCGTTGCTGATCGCCACCGCCGTGCTCTATCACGAGGAATCCGGAATTGCGCCGATGCCATGGCTGTGGTGGGGCGCGTCATTGGTGCTGGCCTGGCTGATGGTCAGCGGCGTGCGCTTCATCTCCGGCAAGGACATCGATCTGAAAAAGAAACATTCGGTCGGCATGCTGGTCGGCATGTTGATCGTCATCGTGCTGGTGACTGCCGACCCTTACCGTGTGCCGTTCGCCATCCTGCTGGCTTACGTGCTGCACGGTCCGATGCTGAGCCTGTGGCAGCAGCGCAAGGCGGCGCGTTACCGTAAGGCCCGGCAGCAGGCGCGGGCACGCCGGCGTCAGGAGTCGGAGGTCGAAGATTGACCCTGCCGGCCACCGGTGCTCTAATGCGTGCCATGAAATACGACTGGCTGTCCGGATTGTTTGCTGCGAAGCTTCTTCTGCTTTGCAGGGGTCTGTGTATCCGCTGATACGCATCAGCGTCGCATGCACAGGCCGTGGAACACTCCGCGGCCTTTTTTGTTTTTGATGGTCCGATGGCCAGAACAGGAGAGAGAGATGTCCGACCGTTTGTATATTTTCGACACCACCCTGCGCGATGGCGAGCAGTCGCCCGGCTGTTCGATGAACCTGGACGAAAAACTGCGCGTGGCGCATGCGCTGGCGGCACTCGGCGTGGACATCATCGAGGCGGGTTTCCCGATCGCATCGCCCGGCGATTTCGAGGCGGTGCACCGCATCGCCAGCGAGGTGAAGGGGCCGAAGATCGCCGGTCTGGCGCGGGCGGCGACCAAGGATATCGAGCGCGCCGGCGAGGCAATCAAGCCGGCCGGTGAGCGCGGCCGCATCCACACCTTCATCGCTACCAGCCCGATCCATATGGAGGCGAAGCTGCGCATGACACCGGATCAGGTAGTCGAGCGGGCGGTTGAGGCCGTGAAACTGGCCCGTTCGCTGGCGCCGGAAGTGGAGTTCTCTGCCGAGGATGCCGGCCGTTCGGAAATGGATTTCCTGTGCCGCATCGTCGAGGCGACCATCGCGGCCGGCGCGCGGGTGATCAATATCCCCGATACCGTCGGCTACATGACCCCGGACGAGTTCGGCCATCGCATCCGCATCCTGATCGAGCGGGTTCCAAATGCCGACAAGGCGATCTTCTCGGTGCACTGCCACAACGATTTGGGGCTGGCGGTGGCCAATTCGCTGGCGGCGGTCGAAAACGGTGCCCGGCAGGTGGAGTGTACGATCAACGGTTTGGGTGAGCGCGCCGGCAACGCCTCGCTGGAGGAGATCGTCATGATCCTGAAGACGCGCACCGACCGCTATGACATCGATACCGGCATCGACACGAGGAAGATCGTGCCGACCTCGAAGCTGGTCAGCCAGATCACCGGCATGCCGGTGCAGCCGAACAAGGCGATCGTCGGTGCCAACGCCTTCGCGCACGAGTCTGGCATCCACCAGGACGGCGTGCTGAAACACCAGAAGACCTACGAGATCATGACACCGGAGTCGGTCGGCTGGACCACCAACCGCATGGTGCTGGGCAAGCACTCGGGGCGCGCGGCGCTGAAGGCGCGCTACGACGAGCTGGGCATCGGCATCGAGGCCGAGCAGCTGAATGCCGTGTTCGAGCGCTTCAAGGTGCTGGCCGACAAGAAGAAGGACATTTTCGACGAGGATCTGATGGCCATTCTCTCCGACGAGGCTGAGGAGGCGACCGAGCGCGTCAAGCTGGTCAGCCTGCATGCCGCGTCCGGTACCAAGGATGCACCGGTGGCAGCGGTCGAGCTGGAGATCGAAGGCGAGGTACACCGGGCCACGGCGTACGGCGACGGCCCGGTGGATGCCGCGTTCCGCGCCATCAATTCGCTGGTCGAGCCGAACGGCAAGCTGCTGCTCTACTCGGTGAACGCCATCACCTCCGGTACCGACGCGCAGGGCGAGGTGACGGTGCGCCTGCAGGACGATGGCCGCATCGTCAACGGCCAGGGTTCGGACACCGACATCGTCGTGGCCTCGGCCAAGGCGCTGATCGCCGCACTCAACAAGCTGCCGGGCATGCACGCCAAGGAAGTGCATGCGCAGTATTCCGGAGTCTGACCGAAAGATTCAAGGCAATAAAAAAGCCGGGCAACCTGTTCTGGGTTGGCCCGGCTTTTTTTCTCCTCCCCCTGCGAACTACAGGTGCATCTGCTTCAGCCAGCGCTCCAGGAAGTGGATGTTGAAATCCCCCGCCTGGAAGCCCGGGTTGGCGAGCAGTCGCTCGTGCAGTTCGCGATTGGTGGTGACGCCGATGATGGCCAGCTCGTCGATGGCGCGCTGCATGCGACGGATGCACTTCGTGCGGTCGCGGGCATGCGTGATGATCTTGGCGATCATGGAGTCGTAATAGGGCGGAATTTTGTAGCCCGTATAGACATGTGAGTCAACGCGAACACTGCGACCGCCCGGCGCATGATAGAGCTCGACCGTGCCCGGAGACGGGGTGAACTTGAACGGGTGCTCGGCATTGATACGGCACTCGATCGCATGCCCCTTTATCTTGATCTGCTCCTGCGTGAAGGCGAGTGGTTCGCCGGCCGCCACGCGGATCTGCCACTCGACGAGGTCCACACCCGTGATCCATTCGGTCACCGGGTGCTCCACCTGGATGCGGGTGTTCATTTCCATGAAGTAGAATGAGTTATCCGGGTTGACCAGAAACTCGATGGTGCCGGCGCCGACGTAGTCGACGGCCTTGGCGGCAGCTACGCCCGCTGCGCAGATAGCTTTCCGGGTTTCCTCATTCAAGGAGGGGCTGGGAGCCTCTTCCAAAACCTTCTGGTTGTTGCGTTGCATGGAGCATTCGCGCTCGAACAGGTGAATGATGTTGCCGTGAGTATCGCCAAGCACCTGTACTTCTACGTGGCGAGGCTCTTCGAGGAATTTCTCGATGAAAACAGTGTTGTTGCCAAAGGCTGCGCCGGCCTCGGTCTGGCACATGTTGAATGCGTGCGTGAGTGCCGGCTCGGCGCGCACGATTTTCATGCCACGGCCACCACCGCCTGCAGCTGCCTTGATGATCAGCGGGAAGCCGGTCTTCTTTGCAACCTGTTTCGCTTCTTCGGCTGTGTTGACTGCGCCGTCGGAGCCGGGCACGAGAGGAACGCCGGCCTCCTCCATCCGGTGCTTGGCGGCTACCTTGTCGCCCATCGTGCGCATGGCTTGCGGCGTTGGTCCGATCCAGGTGTAGCCCGATTCGATGACGATCTCGGCGAAATCGGCATTCTCGGCCAGGAAGCCGTAGCCGGGGTGGATGGCCGAAACGTCGGTGATCTCGGCCGCGGCCATGATGGCCGGGATGTTCAGGTAGGACTCCTTGCTGGGAGCCGGGCCGATGCAGATTGCCTCGTCGGCCAGGCGGGTGTGCATGGCGTTGCGGTCAGCTTCCGAATAGACGGCCACCGACCCGATACCCAGCTCCTTGCAGGCGCGGATGATGCGGACCGCGATCTCGCCGCGGTTGGCGATGAGGATTTTATGAAACATGTGGCGTTCTCGCTTTAGAGGGGCGTGATCACGAACATCGGCTGGCCATATTCGACCGGCGTGGCGTTCTCGACCAGGATCTTCTCGACGACGCCGTCATAGTCCGCCTCGATCTCGTTCATCAGCTTCATCGCCTCGATGATGCAGAGCACGTCGCCCTTCTTGACCTTCTTGCCTTCGGAGACGAACGGGTCGGAGTCGGGGCCGGGGGAGCGGTAGAATGTGCCGACCATCGGCGACTTCATGACATTGGCGCTCTCCTCGGCGGCTTTGGCCGGGGCAGCTGCAGGGGCAGCGGCTGCTGCCGGAGCGGCGGCCGGCGCCATTGCCGGCGCGGCGAAGACCTGCTGCGGTGCCGGCATGTAGCTGGCGACCGCACTCTGGCGCGAAATGCGCACGGTCTGGTCACCCTGCGTCACCTCGATCTCGGCGACATCAGTGTCTTCGATCAGTTTGATCAGTTTACGAATCTCGGAAATGTTCACATCGGGCTCCTAGTTTGAATGTGATTGACGTAAATGGTGGGTCAGGCCGCGCAGTCCCATCTCGTAGGACATGGCGCCGAAACCGGCGACAACGCCGACGGCGGCGTCGACCAGCATCGAGCGATGCCGGAACTCCTCGCGGCGGTGAATGTTCGACAGGTGCACTTCCACGAACGGCAGCCGGGAAGCGAGCATCGCATCGCGCAGCGCGATGCTGGTATGGGTATAGGCGGCCGGGTTGATCAGGATGCCGTCGATATGGCCGAGGTCGGCATGATCGGAGCCGGCTTGCTGGATGCGGTCGACCAGTTCGCCCTCGTGGTTGCTCTGGAAGGTGACGATCTCTGTGCCGAGCTGGTCGCCCAGCTCGATCAGCTGGCGGTTGATGTCGGCCATGGTGGTGGTGCCGTAGTGGCCGGGTTCGCGGGTGCCGAGCAGATTCAGGTTCGGTCCGTGCATGACCAGGATGCGCAGGCGCTTCATTGGCTGGCCTCGCTTTCCCATTTCGCTTTCAGTTCGTGAAGCTCCGCATCGTCAGGGCGCTGCATCAGCAGCACGGCCAGCATGCTGCGTGCGGTTTTGCGGTCGCCCTGCTGCCAGAGCAGCCTGGCGAGCGTGGCCGACGCGGCCGGCTTGTCGGTGGCGCTGTTCTGTTTGGCCAGCAGCTGGCGGGCGCGGGAAAGACACTCCTCGGCTTCGCCCTCAAGCCCCTTGTCGAGCAGTACCTTGCCCAGCCAGGCCCAGGCTTTGGCTTCTGCCGGGGCGAATTCGAGCACTTCGCGCAGATGCGCTTCGGCCTGATCGAGATCGCCGGCCAGGAACAGGCGCTTGGCCTCGGCAAGGCCCGCGGTCACGCCGCGCCAGTTCGTCGGTTTCGGCGTCGGGCGCGGGGAGTTGGGCGCAGAGCTGGAAGCTGCTAGCATGGGGCGGACGCTACGTGGCAGGGTTGGTTCGGTCAATCAAAATTGCCGTAAATCAGCCAAAACTGGACGGTTTTTATCCGAAAACGGGCAAAAACGGCCTGTTTTTGCCCGATGAGGAAAAGCATGCCGAAAACGATTTCGATCCAGCTGAACGGTGAGCAACGCGAAGTGGCTGCTACGACGCTGGCGGAACTGGTCGCCGAGCTGGGGCTGGAGCGCCGCATGATCGCCATCGAGCGCAATCTCGAGGTGGTTCCGAAGAGCCAGTACGGCGAAACTCAGCTCGCCGCGGGTGACCGCATCGAACTGGTGCACATGATTGGCGGCGGGTGAGGGAATTTGTTCGATTCGGCTACGGGCTCCTGCCCTTCGCCTTGGACCGCTACGCAAGAGCGCGGTCTTGCTCCGCTTGCGAGCTCGCGATGCTCGCGCGCCCTACGTCCTGTAGGGGTGGGGCGGTTTCTGGAAACGTGCGTATCCCCTGTTCAATAAGAGGTAATGATGAGTGAAGATATCCTGAAAATCGGTACCTACGAATTCAAGTCGCGACTGATCGTCGGCTCCGGCAAGTACAAGGATTTCCCGACCACGAAACTGGCCACGGAGGCTTCGGAAGCCGAGATGATCACCGTCGCCGTGCGGCGGGTGAACATCACCGATCCGGGCAAGGAGAACCTGCTCGACTACATCGATCCGAAGAAATACACCATCCTGCCCAATACCGCCGGCTGCTTTAATGCCGAGGATGCCGTGCGCACGCTGCGCCTGGCGCGCGAGGCGGGCGGCTGGGAGCTGGTGAAGCTCGAGGTGCTGGGCGATACGCACACCCTCTATCCGAACGTCGTCGAGACGATCAAGGCGGCGGAGATCCTGGTTGCCGAGGGCTTCCAGGTGATGGTCTACACCAACGACGATCCGATCGTCGCCACCCGTCTGGAGGAGATCGGCTGTGTCGCGGTGATGCCGCTGGGCAATCCGATCGGTTCCGGCAGGGGCCTCGCCAACCCGTTCAATATCCGCGTCATCAAGGAGCGCGCCAAGGTGCCGATCGTCGTCGATGCCGGTATCGGCACCGCGTCCGATGCCGCCAAGGCGATGGAGCTGGGTGCCGATGCCTGTCTGATCAACACCGCCATCGCCGAGGCGAAGGACGAGTGCATGATGGCCCGCGCCATGCGCGATGCGGTGCGTGCCGGCCGCCTGGCCTATCTCGCCGGCCGCATGCCCAAAAGGGCGTTTGCCTCTGCCTCGTCGCCGACCGAGGGCTACATCTGGGACTGAGCGCCGTTTGAGCCCGTCATGCCGACGCTGATCACGCATGCTGCCGTGCCGCTCATTGCGCGGTTCGGCCTCGGGCCGCGGCGGGTCTCCAATCGCCTGCTGGCGGTCGCCTGCTGCGCGGCGGTGCTACCGGATGCCGATGTCGTGGCATTCCTGCTGGGCATCCCTTACGGCAGCCCGTTCGGGCACCGGGGCATGTCGCACTCCATCCTGCTGGCGTTATGTGTCGGGGGGCTGGCCAGTCTGGCCTGTGCCTGGCTGCAGGCCAGCCGGTTGACGACTTTTCTTTTCGTATCGGCTGCCATGGCTTCGCACGGGCTTCTGGATGCGTTCACCAATGGCGGCCTGGGGGTGGCCTTTTTCTGGCCCTTCTCGGATACGCGCTACTTCTTTGCCGACCATCCCATCGCGGTTTCGGCTATCGGTCTGAAGCATCTTTTTTCGGAAAGAACACTGATTGTTTTGAAATCGGAGCTTCTATGGGTATGGTTGCCGTCTTTAACGCTGGCGTGGGTTCTGCGCGCCGCTCTGCTCAATAAGGAACGACCATGACTGACCTGAAAAACGACCTGTTTCTGCGCGCCTGCCTGAAGGAGCCGGTGGAGCGTACGCCGGTGTGGATGATGCGCCAGGCCGGCCGCTATCTGCCGGAATACCGCGAGACGCGCGCCAGGGCCGGCGGCTTCCTGGACCTGTGCAAGAATCCGGAGCTCGCCTGCGAGGTGACGCTGCAGCCGATCGACATCCTCGGCGCCGATGCGGCCATCCTCTTCTCCGATATCCTGGTCGTTCCCGAAGCGATGGGCATGGAACTCACCTTCGGCGTCGGCGAAGGTCCGAAGTTCCCGCAGCCGATCGAAACCCGTGCCGATGTCGAGAAGCTGCCGGTGCCCGATCCGGAGGTTGAGCTCGATTACGTGATGGCGGCCGTGCGCACCATCCGCAAGGGCTTGGATGGCCGCGTGCCGCTGATCGGTTTCACCGGTTCCCCGTGGACGCTGGCCACCTACATGGTCGAGGGCGGCGGTTCGAAGAACTTCTCGAAGGTGAAGGCGATGGCCTTCAACGAGCCGAAGACCATGCATCTGCTGCTGGAAAAGCTGGCCGACTCCGTCGCCGCTTACCTGAACGCGCAGATCGCCAACGGCGCCCAGGCGGTACAGATTTTCGATACCTGGGGCGGCATCCTGACCACCCGCGACTACAAGGAGTTCTCGCTCTCCTACATGCAGCGCATCATCGAGCAGCTGACCCGCAGCAACGAAGGCCGCCGCGTGCCGGTGATCCTCTACTCCAAGGGCGGCATGGGCTGGCTGGAGGCGATGGCCGATACCGGTTGCGACGTCGAGGGTCTCGACTGGTCC
>DATLWR010000162.1:0-4931 GCA_035576205.1 Mariprofundaceae bacterium | reverse complement strand
AATAGCCTGAATAGCTCCATGTACTCTTTGAGCTGTCCCTTTATGTCCTTTCAGCAATAAACGAGCAACTCTGACTTTAGCTATTAAGCTCCCTTTCTTTTGCGCTTCATTGAATAAATTGAACGCTTCTCCAAGATCCTTCTGTACACCCAGCCCATGTAAATACATCCAACCTATTCTGTATTGACTCGGGTAATAACCTTGGGACATAGACTCATCATATAACGTTCTGGCAACGTCATATTCACCTAACTCTTCGAGGAATCTACCAAGTCCAAATTGCGCCTCTGGGGACCCGGATCTTGCTGCTTGCCACATTATTTCGAGGCCAATGCTAACGTCTTGGGGGACTCCCGCTCCAAGAAAGTACAACCATGCTGCAAATGCAGACTCGGCAGGGGCCTCTTTGTTTGGCATTTGATCGTATATAGCGAATGCTTTTTCAAACTGCCCCGAAAAGCACAGGTCTTCGGCTTCCTTTAGTGAATTCAACCACCCTCCATTGTCTCTTGGCCGGACAGGTGAATTTTAGCTCAAAAAGAATAAACTTGAATGTCCGCTTTTGGCCGAAAGCGGTCATTAGTCAGAAGATGTTTCTGGTTCAACATCTGGGCCGATGAGGACGGCGATCCACTGCGTTTCTGGATTCGATTCGCAGGCCAACTTGAAGATCATCGTCAGCGGCACGGAGAGCAGCATGCCGACCGGGCCGAGCACCCAGCCCCAGAAGACCAGTGACAGGAAGACGACCAGCGTGGAAAGCCCCACGCCCTTGCCCATGAAGCGTGGCTCGACGACGTTGCCCATAACGATGTTCACCACCAGATAGCCGCCGCCGGCAGCCAGCGCCGCGCCCGGCCCGAGCTGCACCAGCGCCAGCAGCAGTGCCGGCACGGCGGCGATGATCGAGCCGATGTTCGGCACGAAGTTGAACAAAAAGGCGACCAGACCCCACAGAACCGGGTAGTCGACACCCAGCACGGCGAGCCAAATGGTGATGACGACACCGGTGGCGAGGCTCACCCAGCCCTTGATGGCGAGGTAGGAGTTCACGCTCTCGACAAAACGGCCGAAGCTTTCGGTGGAGGGGGCGTGCCTGCCCATCAGCCGCCATTTATGCGGCAGCGCCACGCCTTCGATCAGCAGGAAAATCACCGTCAGCACGATCAGGAAGGTGTTGGCCAGCGCGTTTCCGAGCCCCGACACCAGCTTGCCGGCCAGCCCCATGGCGACCGACGGATCGAGATTGTCGCGTAGCAACTGCGAATTGAACGTGACGCCGTGGTTGCCCAGCCAGTCGAGCAGGGCACCGGTCTGCTGCTGCAGGTTGCTCTGGTATTCGGGGAGATTGCGCGAGAAATCGGCCACCGAGGTGCCGACAAAGGCGCCGATCAGACTGGTCACCAGCACGAGGCCGAGGGTGATCAGCAGGACGGCGACACCGGCCGGGATGCGTTTGCCGATCAGCCAGTGCATCGGCGGCAAGCAGATGATGGCTACAAAGGCGGCGAGCAGGAACGGGATCAGCAGCGACGAGGCGGCCTGCAGGCCGGCGACGACGACGACAAAGGCAGCCGCACCGATCAGGAATGAGGAGCTGCTGCGTTCGGCTGTCATGCTATGCGTCCCTTACTCGTAGGCCGCGAGCCGCGGGTCGTCGAGATCGAAAGCGGTTTCTCCGGAAGCGAACATCAGTTTCAGGTAAGGCATACAGCCCTCGCACTCCAGCCCGCAGCCGGTGGCGGCTTGGGCAGCTTCGAGGCTGCCGAACTCCTTCAGCTGCGCGAAGGTCTTGTTGACGCATTCGCAGCGGTCGACCTGTGCTTCACTCATGCGCCACTCCCTTATCGTGGATTCGACCCGGATACTGGCCGAGCTCCCCCCGCCAGGGCAAGCCGAGCATCCATTTCAGATTCGCAGTCGGCGATTGCTGGAACTGGTCGAGGCCGATGGTCATGCCGTCGTGCCCGGCTTCGGGCTGCGGCCGGTAGGTGCCGAACAGCCGGTCCCAGAGCGACAGGTTGAAGCCGAAGTTGCTGTTGGTTTCGCGGCGGATGACGGAGTGATGCACGCGGTGCATATCGGGGGTAACGACGGCGAGGCGCAGCAGGCGGTCGACAGGTGCTGGCAGGCGCACGTTGCCGTGGTTGAACATCGCCATGCCGTTCAGGATGACCTCGAACAGCAGCACTGCCAGGGCCGGTGCGCCGATGAGAATGACTACCGCAATCTTGATCAGCATGGAGAGGATGATCTCCAGCGGGTGGAAGCGCAGCGCGGTGCTGGCGTCGATGTCGCGATCGCTGTGGTGCAGCATGTGCAGCCGCCACAGGATCGGCACGGCATGGAAGGCGACATGCTGGGCGTAGATGACCAGATCGAGAACGATCACGGCGAGCACGATGGCGACGGTTGCCGGCAGCTCGACCACGTGCAGCAGGCCGATGCCGTGATTGGCAGCCCACAGTGCCGCACCGGTGGCGCCCATCGGGATCAATAAGCGCACCAGCACGCTGTCGATGGCGACCAGCAGCAGGTTGCTAGCCCAGCGGCCGCCCTTCGGCTGGCCGAGCTGTCGCCGTGGTGCTGCGATCTCCCAGAGGGCCATGACGGCGAGGATGCCGAGGAAGATCGGCAGCCGGATCTGCTCGGCGTTTTCCATGTCAGCGATCCGGCAAGACGGTCACAGGATTTCCGGCTCCGGGCCGTCGATGTCGGCCAGGCTCTGCCGGAAACGCGGCCAGTCCCACTGCCGGCCCGGATCCCACTTGCGGGTCGGCGCCACGTCCCGATGGCCGACGATGCGCGCCACATCGATGGCCGGGAACCGCTGCATCAGGGCCTTGCAGAGGCGGGCTGTCTCGCGGTACTGCGCGTCGGTGAAGGGGTGCGCCTCGTCGCCGATCATCTCGATACCGATCGAGTAGTCGTTGCAGTTGCTGCGCCCCTGCCAGGCCGATTCGCCGGCATGCCAGGCGCGCTGTGCTACCGGTACGAACTGGGTGATGCCGCCGTCCCGGTCGACGACGAAATGCGCCGAGACGCGCACGCCGGCGAGGCTCGCGAAAGCAGGGTGGGCGGTGGTATCGAGCCGGCCGGTGAAGAAGGCCTCGACGGTGGCCGGATCGAACTCGCCCGGCGGCAGGCTGATGGCATGCAGCACGATCAGGTCGATGGCTGTATCGGCAGGCCTGGCGTTGTAGTGCGGCGAGGTGACGAAGCGGCTCATGCCGTGATCATGCAGCCGGGTTGGCGGGCTGTCACCCGGCCTTGTGGGTCATGCAGGGGCCGCCTACGCTGCAGGAAGCATGCTTTCTTCCGCGCTATGGATCTGGCTGAGCTCTCTCGCTTTCGCGCTGCTGCACAGCGGCATGGCCGCCCGGGCCTGCAAGCTGCGGTTGCAGCGGATGGGGGTGGGGCCGCAGCGCTACCGGCTCGTCTATTCGATCGTCGCCGTGCTGACCACCGCCGCCTGGTTCGGCTTCGTGCACATGCTGCCGGATGCGCCGTGGTACCGCGTGACGGGCTGGCCGGCCTGGCTGCTGATTGCTGTGCAGCTGCTCGGGCTTGGTATCGCCGTGGCCTCGCTGCGCGCCTTCGATGCGCGCATGTTCCTGGGGCTGGCACCGATGCCGGAAACGGGCGAGCCGTTTTACGAGCGCGGCATCTACCGGTTCCTGCGCCATCCGATGTATGCCGGAGCGATGCTGGCACTCATCGCCAGCCCCGTGCAGAGCGTCACCAGCGCCAATCTGATTGCCGCAGTCTGCCTCTATCTGGTTCTCGGCTCGAAGCTCGAGGAGGCGCGCATGCAGGCAGCGCATCCGGAATATGCCGATTACCGGCGGCGGGTTGGCGCCTTTGTTCCAAAGAAGGGCATTCCAAAGGGCATGGCGAAGTGTCGGCGGGCCGGATGAAAGGGGCGAAGAGCGACAGCGTCGTGCTGGCACTGGGTGGCGGCGGTGCGCGCGGACTCGCCCACATCGGCGTGCTGGAGGTGCTGAAGGAGGCCCGGATTCCGGTGCGCGCCGTGGTCGGCACCAGTGTCGGCGCCGAAATCGGCGCCTTCTATGCGGCGGGCACCGGTCTGGAGAAGATGCGCCGCATTGCGCTGCGTACCGACTGGCTGAAGACCCTGCGGCTGTTCACGCCCGACTTCGGCGAGGCCGGCTTCTCGTCCGGCAAGGGCATCCGCCGTTTCCTCGAACCCTATCTGGATGAGCTGCGGATCGAGGCACTGCCGATCGGCTTCGCAGCACTTGCCACCGATCTGATCACCGGCGAGGAGGTCGTGCTGGACAGCGGCAGCCTGATCGACGCCGTTTGCGCCAGCCTCGCTTTCCCTGGCCTGATCTCGCCCACCCGCCTGAACGACCGGCTGCTGGTGGACGGCGGCCTGGTCAACCCGGTGCCGTTCGATGCGGCACGCGAGCGGTTCGGCGGCCCGGTCATCGCCGTGCTGGCGCATTCGCGCATGCAAAACGCAGCCTCCTTGCCGGAGGAGAGCAGTCCGGAATGGCGGCTACGGCTCGAGGAGTTGCTCGATTCCCGCTGGCTGAACCGCTTGCCGCCGATGCGCGAATGGCTGCAGGGCTTCCGCGAAGCGAACAGCGAGGGTTCGGCGCTGAAGAATCTCGGCGTCAGTACGGTGCTCAGCCGCTCGCAGATGATCAGCGAGGTGATGCTTGTCGAACTGCGCCAGCGCTTGCTGCCGCCGGATCTTATGCTGGCACCGGTAGTGGAGCAGATCGGCCTGCTGGAGTTCTACCGCGCCAGGGAGGCCATCGTGGCCGGGCGCAAGGCGGCGCAGGCCGCCCTGCCCGGCATTCGAAAACTGCTGGGCTGACGATGCATCCGCCACACGGGCGCTTTATCTCCGGCCAGCGGGGAGGCAGCATTCCGGCATGAACGAGACGCCTATCACTCCCGCC
>DATLWR010000161.1:0-8194 GCA_035576205.1 Mariprofundaceae bacterium | reverse complement strand
CCGGTTGCGTCGTGAAGACCGACGAGGGCGGCAAGGCCTATTACCGGCGCGTTTGCGTTGACGGGCCGGTGTTCCCGGCCGGGATGCTGCCGGAGTTCGGGTGAGCGACATGTCGATCGGTGGCGCGATCGACGCGGTTCTGGGGTTCTGGTTCGAGGAGACCGAGCCATGCCAGTGGTGGCAGAGGGATGCGGCGTTCGATGCCGAGGTTCGGAAACGCTTCGGCGAACTGCACGCCCGCGCCGTCCGCGGCGAGCTGTTCGGCTGGCGGTCGACCGCGGCCGGGCGTCTCGCCGAAATCATCGTGCTCGACCAGTTCTCCCGAAACCTTTACCGCGACCGGCCGGAGGCCTTTGCGGCCGACGATATGGCTCTGACCTTGGCACAAGAGGCAGTGGCACTGGGTGTCGACCGGGATCTGGAACCGGTTCAGCGTGCTTTTCTCTGTCTTCCCTACATGCACAGCGAGTTGCCACGTATCCACGAAGAGGCGGTGCGCCTGTTCAGTCAGCCCGGGATGGAGCTCAGTCTTGATTTCGAATTGAAGCATAAGGCGATCATCGACCGCTTCGGCCGCTATCCGCACCGCAACGAGGCACTGGGGCGCGATTCGACGCCGGAAGAGCTGGCATTCCTCAAGGAACCCGGTTCATCGTTCTGAAGTAGCGAACTCCGGCCAGCGGGATATCCCGGAAACCGGATCAGGACTGCATGTCCACCGGCAGCTGCACGGTGACCTTGAGGCCGCCAAGTTCCGGCGACCGGTCGAGTTCGAGGCTGCCTGCATAGGCGTTCACCAGGTCGCTGACAATGGCGAGCCCCAGGCCGTGGCCGGCTTTCGATTCGTCGGCGCGCACGCCGCGGCCGAGCACCCGCTCGCGGGTCGGCTCGTCCATGCCCGGGCCATCGTCCTCGACGATGATGGTCAGCGGATGTTCGGTCACGCCTAGCCGTACCTCGCCGGCAGCCCATTTGCAGGCGTTATCGAGCAGGTTGCCGACCAGCTCCATCATGTCCTCGCGGTCGGCGCGCAGCACGCTGTCGGCGGCCAGTTGCAGCCGGCTGCCGATCGTTTTGCGATGGATGCGCTGCATGGTGTTCACCAGATCCTGGATATCGGTGACGGGACTGCGCCAGAAGCCGCCGGGTGACTGGCCGGCCATGCGCGCATGCGACAGCTCGCGCTGGATGCGCTGCTGGATCAGGCCGATCTGCTGCTGCAGCTCCCGGCGATCCTGATTGCTCGGTTCTCGTTCGAGGATCTGCGTGGCCACGGTGAGCGGGGTTTTCAGGGCGTGCGCCAGGTTGCCGATGGCATTGCGCGAGCGTTCCAGCCGCTGGCGAATGGCCACGAGCAGCCGGTTCGCCTCGGCGACCAGCGGTTCGATCTCGGCCGGTACCGGTTGTTGCAGGGAGTCGATTTCGCCGGCTTCGAGCAGCTGCAATTCGTCCTTGAGCTTGTTGAGCGGCGACAGCCCCCGGCGGATGAACCAGACCTGCATGGCGAGCAGCACCAGCAGGGCGATAAAGGAGGTGAGCAGCAGGCGTTCGAGAAAGGTGCCGGCAGTTTGCTCGAGCTGCGAGATGTCCTCGCCGATGGTCAGTTGCACGGGCTGGCCGTGCAGCATGTACTGTTTGCCGAGCAGCAGCAGTTGCTGGCCGGCCGGGCCGCTGATCTCGCGCTGGTCGCCGGCATCGACCACCGGCAGCTCCTCGTCCCACAGCGAGCGCGAGCGCAGCGACTGGTTCTCCATGCGGAACTGGAAGTAGTGGCCGGAAAAGGGGCGTTCGTAAATCGTCGGCACATGCGACCAGTCGATGGCGAGGTTCGGGGCGGCGATGTCGAGGGCAGCCATCAGTTCCTCGGCATCATGGTGCATGCGGGAGACCACCGTATCCTCGTTGAGCGAGCGCACCTCGACGACCACCATCACCGCCTGTACCACGAAGAAAGTGGCCAGGCTGACGGCAAGGCTCACGGCGAGCTGGCGGCTCAGCGATCTCATGTGCCGTCCGGGTCGCCATCCGGGACAAAGCTGTATCCCTGGCCGCGGCGGGTGCGGATGCAGTCCTTGCCGAGTTTCTTGCGCAGCCGGCTGATGAACACCTCGATGACGTTGCTCTCCTTCTCGGCGTCGTAATCGTAGACGTGCTCCAGCAGGTGCGATTCGCTGAACACATGGCCGGGTTGCAGCATCAGATAGCGCAGCAGGCGGAACTCCATGCCGGTCAGTTCGAGGGTTTCCGTCCGGTTGCCGATCCGGCGTTCCACCGTCTGCGTCGCCTCGTCGAGCTTCAGGTTGCCGGCCTGGATGACCGAACTCGTGCTGCCCTTGGTGCGGCGGATCAGTGCCTCCAGCCGTACCAGCAGTTCCTCGAAGTGGAAGGGCTTGGTCAGGTAGTCGTCGGCACCGGCGCGGAAGCCCTCCACCTTCTCGTTCCATGTGTCGCGGGCGGTCAGGATCAGTACCGGCGCATCGATCTGCCGGGCCCGCCAGTGACGCAACACCTCCAGCCCCGGCTTTTCGGGCAGGCCGAGGTCGAGGACCATGATGTCGTAAGGTTCGTTTTCGCCCATGAAGGCGGCTTCGTTACCGTCGAACACCTGGTCGACGGCGAAGCCGCGCGCCTGCAGCTGGCCGGCGAGTTCCGCCGACAGCTGGCGGTCGTCCTCGACAAGCAGCAGCCGCATCAGTCGGTTTTGGCGTCGATGACATGGCCATCGACCGCATCGACCAGGATTTCGCGGACCACGCCGTCATCGCCAAGCATCTCGATTTCGTAGACAGGGTGCGGCTTGCGCTCCTTCAGTTCGACCTCCAGTGCCTGGCCGGGGTATTGGCGGGATACGCGGTGCAGGATCTCGGTCAGCGGCAGGATTTCCCCCTTGTGCCGCAGCAGCAGGGCGCGGTCATGGTCACCTTCGGCCAGCGCTACCGCTGGCAGGCCCAGGAGCAGCACAAGGAGGAATCGCAGCATCCGTCTCTATCCTCAGTCTTCGTAGCGGCCGTAACCCGGAATGTTGATTCCGCCTTCGTTGAAGAAGCCGCCGGCAGCCTGAGTATGGCATGCCTGGCAGCTCGAAAGCGAGCCGACTTTCGGGTTATCCTGGACCATGCGGCGCGGGATCTCGCGATGTTCGCGGCGCATGAAGCCCAGTTCGGAGATGCGCAGCGGCGCCTCGTCGGCCTTCAGTGCGGAGAGGATCCGGCGGCTCATGCGGTTCGGCAGCACGTCGGCGGCGTGGCCGACCAGATAGTTGGTGAGCTGCTCGCGCGTGGCGTCGCTCAGTTCGGCATTCTCGCCGAAGTGGTCGTTGAGGCTTCCCATCAGCTTGCGCCAGGAGCGTTCCGGCAGCCAGCCCGGCTGGTAGGCGAAATGGCAGCTGCCGCATTCGGTGGCGTACTGCTTGTTGGTCACCGGCGGCACATCGGAGGTGCGGGCGTATGCACCGCGCTCGCCACGCTCGTCGTCGTCCTCGCTGTAGGCGATGCCGCTGATTGCCACGGTCAGGCAGCCGGCCATCAGCAGGCTACCGAAGATCTTTTTTCCATTCATCACGTCGCTCCTTGATCTGTTTCAGTTTGCTTGGGTTTCAGTTCGTTTGAATATAAGCCAGGAAATCGCCTTTTTCCTGTGCGGTGCATTCGCAGCCAAGCGTACTCTTGCAGTTGCGCAGGAACCACTTTTCGACCTTGGCCGGATCGGTCAGGCGTTCCGGATTGACGCTCGGCGCCATCGGTTCGATCAGCTTGCCTGTTTTCATGTGTTCGCCGGCCTTGGTCAGGTCGGCACCGTGGCAGGAGGCGCAGCTGACCTTGCCGTCGGCCTGGGCATGCTGTTCGTTCCACATGGTCTTGCCGCGTTCGGCGGAGAAATTGCCGGCCCCTTCGGCTTTATAGCCGGCCAGCAGGCCGCTTACCGCATCGCCGGCGGCGATGGCCGAGAGGGGGATGAGTCCGAACATGATCAGAATCAGGAATCGTTTCATGATATCTCCTTCGCTTCGGGGGTATGATTGCGACCCGCGATCATGGCCACATGACCGGATCCGCGGCTCCCTGACGGGAGAGGTCGTCGCGCGCCCTTCCTGCATAGGCCGCACTTTATGTATGGCCACTGAACCGAAACTGAACGTTTTGTGGCTTCTTTCAGCCTGTGACCAGGCGCACGGCCTTATATTCTCGTGTGGTTACCATGACAGGCATGACGGAACTGCTTTTCTGGTGGCTGGGACAGATTCCGCGCGATCCCCGGGTGATGATGGTGATGAACCGTCTGACCTGGACGCGGCTGGCCATGGCCGTGCTGGTGCTGTTCGCAGCGACCGTCAGCCTGCAGGCCGCCGAGGTGAGCTGGGTGGCCAGGGGCGGCATGGAGCAGATGTCCGACACCCGGGTCCGTCAGTTGCTGCTGCAGCATTTCGCCCGTTGGGAGGGCGTGCCCTACGAATACGGCGGCTATGACCGGCACGGCGTGGATTGCTCCGGCTTCGTGAATCTCACCTACAAGCAGGTGCTGGGGCTCGATATCCCCCGCTCGACGGAGCTGCTGGCCCAGACCGGCCGGCATGTTGCCAGGAACCGGCTCGCCATTGGCGATATCCTGGTGTTCCGCATCTCCGCGACGGTGCTGCATGTCGGCATCTACGTCGGTCGCGGCCAATTCATCCATGCCTCGAAAACGCGTGGCGTCATGCTCTCCGAACTCGATTCCCCCTACTGGTCCGATGTCTATCTGAAGGCCGTCCGCGTTCTGCACTACGACTCCACGATCTGATCCCTCTCCTCCCTTTGTGCGAAAAGCCGCCAGCCGTTAAGGTTCGTATCCCTTGATTGCTGGAGGTCGCCCGTGACTCATATTCGTATCGCTACCCGCCGTTCGCCGCTTGCCCTCTGGCAGGCCGAACATGTCGCCGCGGAACTGCAGCGGCTCGATCCGGGGGTGACCACGGAGCTGGTCAAGATCGTCACCAAGGGCGACAAGATTCTCGACGTGCCGCTGGCGCAGGTGGGCGGCAAGGGACTGTTCACCAAGGAGATCGACGAGGCGCTGCTCGACGGACGTGCCGACATTGCCGTGCATTCGATGAAGGACGTGCCGACCCAGCTCCCCGAGGGGACCTCGATCCGTGCCAACCCGAAGCGCGAGGATCCGCGCGACGCGGTGGCCACTATCACCGGCGGCAGCTTCGATACGCTGCCGGCAGGGGCGCGCATCGGCACCTCCAGCCTGCGCCGTATCGCGCAGCTGCAGGACAAATATCCGACGTTCAAGTTCGTCTCCATTCGCGGCAACATCCAGACACGGCTCTCCAAGCTGGGCAACGAGGTCGATGCCGTGATCCTCGCCGCCGCCGGCGTGCGCCGTATGGGCATGGAGGGGCAGATGCACCAGTTTCTCGACACTTCCATTATGCTGCCGGCCGTGGCGCAGGGCACGCTCGGCATCCAGACGCGCGACGCGGATGATACGATCAACGCGCTGGTGGACAGGCTCAACGATCCCGAGACGGTGGTGCGCACGAAGGCCGAGCGCGCCTTCCTGGCGAGGCTGGAAGGCGGCTGCCAGGTGCCGATCGCAGCCTTTGCGACGCTGAATGGCGATACCGTGCATCTGGCGGGGCTGGTCGGCGAAGTGGATGGCTCGAAGGTGATCCGCCGCGAGGCCGAAGCACCCGCTGCCGATGCCGAAGCGCTCGGTATCCGGCTCGCCGACGAGATTCTCGCCGCCGGCGGCCGCGAGATCCTCGAGCGCCTTTACGCCGGTCATTAAGCCCATTCGGACCACTTGAAAGGCAGGGCCGCGGCCCTGCCTTTTGTGTTTTTGTGCCCCGCTAGCAGTCGGCCGGGACAAATGTCCGGAAACGGGGCAAAGCAGCGAAGTCGCGACCGCTTCCGGACATGCAGGACCGGGTACCCGAAGGGCTGACTGGTCTCGGGGTGCCTTTCTTTGGTTCTTTCTCGGGCACGCAAGAAAGAACACAGGGTGAGATGCGGATAAGGATACGGTTTGGACTTGGTAGGGACTTGTCTTTGCTGCATCCGCTCGCCATCGTTGCCGGCATGTCCGAAACACTCTCTTCCTCCACCAATCCATTGCTGCAGGGTCTGACCACCGAACTGCCGCTGTTCGACAGAATCGAACCGCAGCACGTGCTGCCGGCGCTCGATGCCGTGCTGGCCGACAGCCGTACGAAGATCGAAGCACTGGTGACGCACCCCGATCCTGACTGGGCTTCGCTCATGGTGCCTCTGGAGGTGCTCGACGAGGCGCTGTCGCGTGTCTGGGGGCCGGTGGTGCACCTGAATGCTGTGCGCAACTCCGAGGCGCTGCGCCCGATTTACCAGCAGGGGGTGGCGAAGGTCGCCGAGTGGCAGACGGAGCTGGCACAGAACGAGGCGCTCTATGCGGCGGTGAAGAAGGTGCGGGCGCGCGCCGATTTCGGTTCGCTGTCGGTGGAGCAGCGGCAGGTGATCGAGCATACGCTGCGCGATTTCCGCCTCGCCGGCGCGGAGCTTGAGGGTGTCGCGCGGCAACGCTTCAAGGCGATCCAGATGCGGATCTCCGAGCTCGCCACCACCTTCGAGCAGCACATCCTCGATGCCACCCACGCCTTTGAGCTGAATATCACGGACGCAAACCAGCTGGCCGGCATACCGGAATCGGTGCGTGATGGCGCCGCCCAGCGCGCCAAGGAGGCTGCCGATGGGAAGGCCGATGGGAACGAACCGGCCGGCTGGTTGTTCACGCTCGATGCCCCCTCCTACATCCCGTTCATGCAGTACGCCGAGGCACGTCAGCTGAGAGAACAGATGTATCGCGCCTATACGACGCGGGCATCCGGCGGCGAGCTTGATAACGGCCCGGTGATGGACGAGATCCTCGCCCTGCGCCACGAGGCCTCCACGCTGCTCGGTTTCGCCAACTACGGCGAGTATTCGCTGGCCGCCAAGATGGCCTCCTCGCCGGCCGAGGTGAAAACCTTCCTGCGCGAGCTGGCGGCGAAGAGCCGGCCGATGGCCGAGCAGGAACTCGCCGAGCTGAAGCGGTTTGCCGCCGCGGAGCTGAATCTCGCCGACCTGCAGGCCTGGGACGTGCCGTTTGCCGCCGAGCGGCTGCGCCGCAAGACTTACGCGATCTCGCAGGAAGAGTTGAAGCCCTACTTCCCCGAGCAGAATGTGCTCGATGGCCTGTTCGCGCTGGTCGGCCGTCTCTACGGCCTGACCGTGCGCGAGAATCGCGAGGCACCAAAGTGGTATAAGTCAGTGCGCTACTTCGAGCTGTTCGACGGTGACGAGCAGGTCGCCGCCTTCTATTTCGATCCCTATGCCCGGCCGCACAAGCGCGGCGGCGCCTGGATGGACGAGTGCATCATCCGCTGGTTGAGGCCCGACGGCTCGCTGCAGCTGCCTGTGGCGCATCTGGTCTGCAATTTCGATGCGCCGGTGGGCGATAAGCCGGCGCTGTGGACGCACGACGAGGTCAACACGCTGTTCCACGAGTTCGGCCATGGCTTGCACCACATGCTGACGAAGGTGGAGGTGCTGGGCGTTTCCGGCATCCGCGGCGTGCCGTGGGATGCGGTGGAGCTACCGAGCCAGTTCATGGAGAACTTCTGCTGGGAGCGCGAAGCGGTCGATCTCTTTGCCCGCCATTACGAAACGGGTGCCAAGCTGCCCGACGAACTGTTCGACCGCATGCTGGCGGCGAAGAACTTCCAGTCGGGCATGATGATGCTGCGCCAGATCGAGTTCGCGCTGTTCGACATGGAGCTGCATTCCGCCATCGAGGTGGAGAGCGTGCAGGCGCTGCTCGATCGCGTGCGCCGCGAGGTGGCGGTTTTGATCCCTCCCGCCTTCAACCGCTTCCAGCACAGCTTCTCGCATATCTTCGCCGGCGGTTACGGCGCCGGCTATTACAGCTACAAGTGGGCCGAGGTGCTCAGTGCTGATGCCTTCTCCGCCTTCGAGGAGGAGGGCATCACCGATGCAGCAACCGCCGAGCGCTTCCGCGACGAGGTGCTGTCGGTGGGCGGCAGCCGCGACATTATGGATGCCTACGTCGCCTTCCGTGGACGTAAGCCGACGGTGGATGCGCTGCTGCGCCACTCCGGAATTAAGTAGGGGGCCAGCATGATCAGCGATGATGCGAAGTCAAAAACGGATCGCGTCATCGCCGAGGTGCGGCAGGC
>DATLWR010000160.1:0-3305 GCA_035576205.1 Mariprofundaceae bacterium | reverse complement strand
GGCGCCGCAGCCCCTCGACCAGCAGCGGGACGACATCCCGACCCGCAACAGCACCAACAATGCCGCACATCAGCTTTCTTTCTTGGTCGGTCTCTGCCAGTCGGCTACGTGCCGCTGGTCGGGACGCGCCGACAGCGTCAGACCGCCAGGCGCCACATCGCGGGTGATGATGCTGCCGGCACCGATGGTCGCATTGTCGGCGACTCGGACCGGCGCGATCAGCTTGGTGTCGGAGCCGACGAACACGTTATCGCCGATCTCGGTAACATGCTTGTTGGCGCCGTCGTAGTTGCAGGTGATGGTACCGGCGCCGATATTGCACTGCTCACCGACCAGCGCATCGCCGACATAACTCAGGTGATTGATCTTGCTGCTGCGGCCGATGACCGACTTCTTCACCTCGACGAAATTGCCGATGTGCACATCCTCGTCCAGCTTCGCACCGGGACGCAGGCGTGCGAATGGTCCGATGCGTGCACCCTCGCCGGCGCTCGCATCGTTGATATGCGAGAAGGCATAGATGCTGCAGCCATCGTCGATCCAGGCATTTTCCAGCACGGCGTACGGGCCGATCACGCAGTTGTCGCCGATGTGGGTTGAGCCGAGCAATTGCGTGCCGGCGCGGATCACGGTATCGGTACCGATCTTCACCGATGCCTCGATGCGCACGGTTTCCGGCTGCTCGATGGTGACGCCGTTCATCTGCCAGTCTTCGGCAATGCGCTTCTGCAGGATCGCTTCCGCCTCAGCCAGCTGGGTGCGGTTGTTGATACCGCGAATCTCGCGCGAATCGCCCATGGCGACCGCCTGCACGCGCATACCGGCCTCGAGCGCCAGCGGCACGATGTCCGGCAGGTAGTACTCGCCCTGCGCATTGGTGTTGCCGACCTTCTCCAGCAGCTTGAACAGCACATCCTGCTTCACGCAGTAGATACCGCTGGTCACTTCGCGGATGGTTTTCTGTTCGTCGCTCGCATCGCGCTCCTCGGCGATCGCCACGATGTCGCCGGCCGCATTGCGGATCACGCGACCGTAACCGAACGGATTGTCCATGATGGCGGAGAGGAAGGTCACCTCGGCACCCGAATGCATGTGTGCCTTGGCCAACTGGTGCAGGGTCTCGACGCGCAACAGCGGCGTATCCCCACAGACGATCATGATGTGCCTGGCACCCTGGCAGACCGATTCGCACTGCCGGACAGCATGGCCGGTGCCGAGCTGTTTATCCTGGATCACCCATTCGAGATTGGCCGGCTGGCCGACATGCTCACGCACCTGATCGCTGCCGTCGCCGGTCACCACCACCATGCCACTGGGCTGCAGCTCCTCGACGGTATGCAGCACGTGCAGCAGCATCGCCTTGCCCAGCACCGGGTGCAGCACCTTCGGCGTAGTCGAGCGCATGCGCTTGCCCTTGCCGGCGGCGAGTACGCAGACCAGCAGGTCCGGATAGTGAAGCGTGTGGGGCATAGCATCCTCCGTGGGAAAGTGTCAGCACCAAGAATAAGGGCCGCACATTGTGCGGCCCCCGATACCTGAACTCAAGTCAGTGTTTCTTTTTCTTCCTGAGCCACTCAAGCCGGGCGATGGCCACGGCAAGGCTGGCTTCGGCCTGTGCGATATCCACGACACTGCCCTTGGTCTCGACCAGTTCGCGGGCCCGCCGCTCAGCTTCAAGCGCCTGCGCCTCGTCGAGATCGACAGCGCGTTCGGCGGTATCGGCCAGCACGGTGATCATGTCCGGCTGCACTTCCATGTAGCCGCCGGAGACGAACACCTCGTCGACCTCGTCGCCGCGCTTGATGCGCAGCTCGCCAGGCCGCAGGGCGCTGAGCAGCGGCGCATGCTTCGGCAGGATACCGAGCTCGCCGGCCACGCCCGGAGCGACCAGCATCTCGGCCTCGCCGCGATATACCTCACGCTCGGCGGTGGCTACCAGCACATGCACGGTCGCTGCCATTAGCCCTTGGCCCCCATCTTCTTCGCCTTGGCGACGGCCTCATCGATGCCGCCGACCATGTAGAACGCCTGCTCCGGCAGGTGGTCGTACTGGCCTTCGAGGATGCCCTTGAATGCCTTGATGGTCTCTTCCTTCTTGGCGTAAACGCCCGGCGCGCCGGTGAACACTTCGGCCACGTGGAACGGCTGCGACAGGAAGCGCTGGATCTTGCGGGCGCGGGCCACCAGCAGCTTGTCCTCGTCGGAAAGCTCGTCCATGCCGAGGATGGCGATGATGTCCTGCAGCTCCTTGTAGCGCTGCAGCGTCTTGCGAACGCCGGCTGCGACGCCGTAGTGCTCCAGACCCACAACCTTCGGATCGAGCTGACGCGAGGTCGAATCCAGCGGATCCACCGCCGGATAGATGCCGAGCTCGGCGATCTGGCGGGAAAGCACGATGGTCGAATCCAGGTGCGCGAAGGTCGTCGCCGGGGCCGGATCGGTCAGGTCGTCGGCCGGCACGTAAACGGCCTGCACGGAGGTGATCGAACCGGTCTTGGTGGAGGCGATGCGCTCCTGCAGCTTGCCCATTTCCTCGGCCAGCGTCGGCTGGTAACCCACGGCGGACGGCATACGACCCAGCAGTGCCGAGACCTCCACACCGGCTAGCGAGTAGCGGTAGATGTTGTCGACGAACATCAGCACGTCGCGGCCCTCGTCGCGGAAGAACTCCGCCATGGTGAGGCCGGTCAGCGCCACACGAAGACGGTTGCCCGGCGGCTCATTCATCTGGCCGTAGACCAGTGCCACCTTGTCGAGCACGTTGGAGTCCTTCATCTCATGGTAGAAGTCGTTGCCCTCGCGGGTACGCTCACCAACACCGGCGAACACAGAGTAACCACCGTGCGCCTTGGCGATGTTGTTGATCAGCTCCATCATGTTCACGGTCTTGCCCACACCAGCGCCGCCGAACAGGCCGACCTTGCCGCCCTTGGCGATCGGGGCCATCAGGTCGATCACCTTGATGCCGGTCTCCAGGATCTCCTGGGAGGGGGCCAGCTCCTCGAAGGTCGGTGCAGAGCGGTGAATCTCCCAGCGCTCCTCGGAGGGAACATCCTCACCCTCGAAGTCGATGCCCTCGCCGAGCACGTTCATGATACGTCCGAGTGTGGCCTTGCCGACCGGCACCTTGATGGCTGCACCCGTGTCCTTGGCCTCCATGCCGCGCTTCAGTCCATCGGTGGAGCCCATGGCCACCGCACGCACGGTGTTGTCACCCAGATGCTGCTGCGTCTCCAGCGTCAGCTTCGCCTCTTCGATCAGCAGGGCGTTATAAATGGCCGGCAGCTCACCCGCTGGAAAACGGA
>DATLWR010000159.1:0-1641 GCA_035576205.1 Mariprofundaceae bacterium | reverse complement strand
GAGCCGGTCCATGCCGACAGGCCCATGCCGAGGAGCGCCAGCAGCAGGCCGAAAACGGCGACGGTATCCTCGATCAGCACGGCGAGCGTGGTCGGATCGCGCGTTTCGGTGAAATAGGCGATGAAGCCTTTGCCCGCCTCGCGGCGCTGGCGGTTGAACTCGCCGAGCGCGACCAGGAACGAATAGCCCTCGACGACGAAGGCGAGCCCCACGATGCCGAAGGCGATCCAGCTGAGCTCCGGTTCGTGCCCCTCGCTGAGCTGGCCGACGGCGTGCGTGACGGTATAGACGCAGCCGACGAAGAAGATGGTGACGGCGGAGATCAGGTTCCAGAAGTAGCGCTCCTGGCCGTAGCCGAAATGGTGGTGCTGGTCCGCCTCGCGTTCGGAGCGCCGCAAGCCGACGTAGAGCAGCCCCTGGTTGGCGGTATCGGCCAGCGAGTGCACCGCCTCGGCGAGCAGCGCGCTGGAGCCGGAAAAGGCGAAACCGACGAACTTCGCCAGCGTCACGACGCTGTTGCCGACCACGGCGGTCAGCACCGTCTTCATCGAACCATGTGACATTCGTTACTCCAGAGCTAAGCTTGGCTTATGTGGACTTATCAGCATGCCGGCTTCCGCGTTCACCAGCTGCCGGCCCTCAAAGACAACTATATCTACCTGATCGAGGCCGACAACGGCGAGCTGTTCGCCGCCGTCGATCCGGCCGAGGCGCTGCCGGTGGCGCACGCCTGCAGCCGCTTCGAGCGGCCGCTGACGCACATCTTCAACACCCACCACCACTGGGATCACACCGGCGGCAACCTGGAGCTGAAGGGGCAGTTCGGCTGCACGATCGTCGGTGCGGCCGACGATGCCGAGCGCATCCCCGGCATCGACGAGGGTGTCGGCGAAGGGAACCCGCCGCAGCTTGCCGAGCCGCTCGATGGCCTCGACATCCGGGTACTTTCCGTGCACGGCCACACCATGGGCCACATCGCCTATCTCGTCGGCGACGCGCTGTTCTGCGGCGATACGCTGTTCGGCGGCGGCTGCGGCCGCGTCTTCGAGGGCACCATGGGCGAAATGTGGGCGGCACTCGCCAAGCTCGCCAAACTGCCGGCCGACACGAAGGTCTACTGCGCCCACGAATACACGCTGGCGAACCTGCGATTTGCGCGCGACATCGATCCGGACAACGAGGCACTGCGCCAGCGCATCAGCGAGGATACCCAGACCCGTATGGAGCAGCAGCCGACCATCCCGTCGACCATCGGCCTGGAGCTCGCCACCAATCCCTTCCTGCGCGTGCTCGATGCCGGTTTCCGTGCAGCCTATGCGGCGAAGCACGGCATTACCGCCGAGCCGGTCGCCGTCTTCACCCATATCCGCGAATCGAAAGACCGCTGGTAGGTAACTAGCGCACCAGCTCCAGCAGCGCGTCGGCCAGTACCGTCGCCCCCAGCGCCAGGGCTTCCGGCGAGGCGTACTCCTCCGGCGAGTGGCTGATGCCTCCCTTGCACGGCACGAAGAGCATGCCGACGGGGATCTTGCTGCCGTCGGCTCTGGGCCGGTCGTGCAGCACCGCCGCATCGTGCCAGGCGCCGCTCGGCAGCCGCGTATAGCGCGCCTTATGCCGCTTGCAGGCATCGGCCAAGAGATG
>DATLWR010000158.1:0-21514 GCA_035576205.1 Mariprofundaceae bacterium | reverse complement strand
TCCGGCATCGGCGCCCGCATGGCGCTCAACCTGATGTCCGGCATGCCGGCCGATGAACTGCTGGCCGCCATCGATGGCGGCGACGAAACGGCCATCGCCCGCACCCCCGGCATCGGCAAGAAGACGGCGCAACGGCTGATTCTGGAGTTGCGCGGCAAGCTCGACACCGGCGGTACGGCCACCTCGGCGACGACAGGTTTCCGCACCGATGTCCATTCGGCGCTGGTCAATCTCGGCTACAAACCGGCCGAGGTCGACCATGCATTGAAGGGCCTGAAGGAGACCGATTTCGAGGGGATGTTCCGCGCCGCCCTGAAGGCCTTGGGCTGAGATGGAGCCGGCCGACATGGAACCGGAATTTTCCGAAGCACGGTTGCTGAGCGGCAGCGAGGCTCGCGGCGACAACTGGGACGCAGCCCTGCGGCCGAAGAAACTCGCCGACTACATCGGCCAGGCGAAGATCCGTGCCAACATGTCGGTCTACATCGAGGCCGCCAAGGCACGCGGCGAATCGCTCGACCACGTATTGCTCTACGGCCCACCGGGTCTCGGCAAGACCACGCTGGCCAACATCATCGCCTTTGAGATGGGCGTGAATATCCGCAGCACCTCCGGGCCGGTCATCGAGCGGCCGGGTGATCTCGCCGCCATGCTGACCAACATCGAGCCGGGCGACGTGCTGTTCATCGACGAAATCCATCGCCTGAGTCCGCAGGTCGAGGAAATCCTCTATCCGGCGATGGAGGACTTCCAGCTCGACATCGTCATCGGCCAGGGCCCGGCGGCGCGCTCGATCAAGATGGACCTGCCCCGCTTCACGCTGGTCGGCGCCACGACCCGCGCCGGGCTACTGACCAACCCGCTGCGCGACCGCTTCGGTGTCATCGAGCGACTGGAGTTCTACAACCACGAGGAGCTGGCGCAGATCGTCTCGCGTTCGGCGAAACTGCTGGACATCCATGCCGAACTCGACGGCGCACTGGAACTGGCACGCCGCTCGCGCGGCACGCCACGCATCGCCAACCGCCTGCTGCGCCGGGTGCGCGATTTCGCCGAGATCGAGCATAACGGTGCCATCACCCGCGAGGTTGCCGATGCGGCACTGCGCCGCCTCGAGGTCGACGAGCTGGGGCTCGACCACATGGATCGCCGGCTGCTCCTGGTGATGATCGACAAGTACAACGGCGGCCCGGTCGGCCTCGACACGCTGGCCGCCTCGATCTCGGAAGAGCGCGACACCATCGAGGATGTGCTGGAACCCTACCTGATCCAGGAGGGCCTGATCGCCCGCACCCCGCGCGGCCGCACCGCCACTCCGTTGGCCTATGCCCACCTGCAGCGCAGCCTGCCTGGTGACAAGCGGCAGGAGTCGCTGCTGTGACCGGCCTGTCCCACTGTTATCCGGTACGCGTCTATTACGAGGACAGCGATGCCGGCGGCGTCGTTTACCATGCCAATTACCTGAAGTTCATGGAACGGGCACGCACCGAGTTCCTGCGCACAGGCGGTTTCGAACAGGATGAGCTGGATGCCCGGCACGGTATTCTGTTCGCGGTTGCCGAGGCGAACATACGCTACCTCAGGCCGGCGCGTTTCAACGAACAGCTGCAGGTCGAAAGCCGCATCGTCGAGGCATCGGGAGTGCAGGTCACCTTTGCCCAGCAGGTCCGGCGGATCGGCGACGGCGAACTGCTCGTCGAGGGCAGTGTGCGCGTGGCCTGCATGGACCGGGCCGGCAAGCCCCGCCGGATGCCTGCCGACATCAGCCGGTTCTTTCACCAACATCTCGATATTCCGAAGGAGAATTCATGAGCCAGGAGCTTTCCGTCACCCATCTGATCCTCAATGCCGGCGTCGTCGTGCAGGGTGTGCTGGTGCTGCTGATCCTGCTGTCGCTGATGTCGTGGGCGATCATCTTCGCCAAATGGCGTTTCTACAGTAAAACCCGTTCGGAAGCAGATGCCTTCTCCCGGGCCTTCTGGGGCGGTTCGGACATGGACACCGTGCTGGCCGGCATCCCGCAACAGTTCCCCAACAGCCCGCTGCCGAATATCTTCCAGGCCGGCTACCGCGAATTCATGCGCCAGACCCGGGACACCACCCAGACCCAGTCGATGAAGAAGATCGTCGCCGGCGGCGGACTGGACGGCATCCGCCGTTCACTGGAAGCGGCCCTGTCGCGCGAGCTGGAACGGCTGTCGCGCCACCTGGCCTTCCTGGCTACCGTCGGCTCCACCTCCCCCTTCATCGGCCTGTTCGGCACCGTCTGGGGTATCATGAATGCCTTCCAGAATATCGGCCTGACTCAGAACACCTCGCTGGCCGCCGTCGCCCCCGGCATTGCCGAGGCGCTGGTCGCCACCGCCTTCGGCCTGATCGCAGCCATCCCGGCGGTGGTCGCTTACAACAAGTTCACCTCCGACCTCAAGCGCATGGCGGCCAATATGGAACAGTTCTCCTCCGAGTTCCTCAACATCATCTCCCGCCACGTGAAGGATTGAGCCATGTGGGCCGGCAGCAGCAAATGGGACAAGGCCAACGAGCCAATGGGCGAAATCAACGTCACGCCGCTGGTGGACGTCATGCTCGTGCTGTTGATCATCTTCATGGTCACCGCTCCCCTGCTCACCCAGGGGGTCAACGTCGACCTGCCGGACGCGAAATCGCCGCCAATGCAACAGAACGTCGAACCGCTGGTGGTGACCATCCTTTCCGACGGCAAGGTATTCCTGCAGAAACACGAAGTGGCCATCGACCAGATGGCACCGCAGATCGCCGCCATGCTGAAGCAGAAGCCGGACCTGCCGGTCTTTATCCGAGGCGATGCCAGGACTCCCTACGAAAAGGTCGCGCAGGTCATGAGCCTGCTCGAAAGTGCCGGCATCCGGAAGGTGGGCCTTGTCACCGAGCCATACCGCCGATAACCACTATATCGATCCGGCCTCGCTGAATCGGGCCGATATCGTCTTCGCGCTGCTGCTGCACCTGCTGGTGATCGGCATCATCGCCGGTCTTGCCTACTGGCAGGGACGCAAGGCACCGGAGCCGTTACGCCGGGTCGAGGTGATGATGATCTCCGCCAAGGAACTTGCGAAGCTTGAGCGGGCGCGGCCCACCCTCCCCAAAGCCGAGACGAAACCCGAACTGCCCAAGCCCGAACTGAAACCCGAGCCCAAGCTGTCGCCGGCGAAAACCAAACCGGCCGAGAGCTTCGACCCCTTCGCGCCTGTCGAATCCTCGACCGACGTCAAGGAAACCGCGAAAACCAGCCGCCCGGACATGGCAGACATCGCCGGCAAACAGCTGTCGCAGCAGGAGATGGACCGCTATATCGCCATGATCGAGGCGGCTGTACAGCGCAACTGGAAAGTGCCGGCAAGCGTCGAATACAAACAGGACCCGCTGGTCGAACTGCAACTGCAACCGGACGGTTCCGTCGCTACCATCCGCATCGTGGAGAGCTCGGGCAACGCAGCCCTCGACGCCTCGCTGATCCGCGCCATCCAGGCCGCTGCCCCGTTCACGCTGCCGCAGCAGCAGTTCGAGGCATTCCGCGACAACACCATGCGCTTCCACCCGTTACACTGATCCCGCCTTGTGTTTGACAGGCGCGGGCGCTAGAAAGCCGCCATGCGTCGCCTGCTGCTCGTCTGCTGTCTGCTTCTCCCCATCTTGTCCCATGCCGCCGAATTCGAGATTTACCAGTCCGGCTACAAGCCGCTGCAGCTGGCCCTGCTGGTCAAGTCAGCGTCTGCCAACGAACAGGCACTGGTCGCCAATGTCGTGCGCAACGATCTCGACTCGAGCCAGTCGTTCAAGGCGATGAATCCGCTCAGTTTCCTGGATACCCCGGAGCAAACCTGGGCCAAGGTGGAGTATGACGACTGGCGCATCATCGGCGCCGATACCCTGGCGCTGGTCGACCTGACCGACACCGCGGCCGGCTGGCATGCCGAAGTGCAGGTACACGACCCGTTCCGCAACAAGCTGCTCTCCACCGTCCGGCTGGATGCCCCGCACGATGCCATCCGCCAGCTGGCGCACTCGATCTCGAACCATATCTACCAGAGTGTCCTGGGCATTCCCGGTTACTTCAATTCGCATGTGCTGTACGTACGCAAGCACGGCGAATATTCCGACCTGATCTACATGGACCAGGACATGGCCAACCAGCAGGTGGTCGGCAGCAACTTCACGCTGCTGCTGTCTCCAGACTGGTCGCCCGACGGCCAGGTCGTCGCACTGAACACCTATGTCGGCAACCGGCCGCGGCTGGAGTTCTTCAACCTGCGCGACGGCAGCCGCACCGCCTTCGGCAACTTCAAGGGACTGAACAGCACGCCGGAGTTCTCGCCTGACGGTCGTTATGTGGCCGCCACGCTCTCCTATACCGGCGACATCAACATCTACATCTACGACATCAAGGCTGATCACTGGCAGCGTATCACCCGCGATACCGCGATCGATACGACACCGACCTGGTCGCCGGACGGCAAGCAGATCGCCTTCGTCAGCAACCGCACCGGCGACCCACAGATTTACCGCATGAATGCCGACGGCAGCGATGTCACGCGCGTCACCACCATCGGCAACTACAATACCTCGCCGGTCTGGTCCCCGCTGGGCGATCGCATCGCCTTTGTCACCAAGAAAGACTGGGCCTATGCACTGGCCACGGTGCGCGTGGACGGCAGCGATATCCGTTACCTTGCCACGGGCCAGCAGATCGAATCGCCGACCTGGTCGCCGAACGGCCAGATGCTGATGTACGCCGCCGGGGAAAGCGGAATCCGCCGGGTGTACCGGATTCCCGCCTGGGGAGGCACACCGGAGGCCGTCACACCGCCGAATATCGATGCCTCCGATCCGGCCTGGTCGAGGCACTGAACTGACGTTTGCTTTTTTTTCAAACATTGACTAGAAAGCAGAAAATAAGCTGTAGCGTTTCCGCTTAAGCAAAACCCAGGGAGGATAAAATGAATTCTCATCGTTCCATCAAATTCGCCGTTGTTGCCATGGCTGCTGCCGGCCTGCTGTTCGCAGGCTGCGCCAAGAAAGAAGTTGTCAGCGAACCGGCAGCCAAACCGACAACTGCACCGGTCCAGAAGACGGTCAGCAAGCCGTCGACGATCTCCGTCTACTTTGCATTCGACAAGTCGAATCTGGATTCCGCCTCGCAGGCCGTTCTCGATGCGTGGGCCACATGGCTGAACAGCAATTCGACGCACGTCACCGTCGAAGGCAACTGCGACCAGCGCGGCAGCCGCGAGTACAACCTGGCCCTGGGTCAGCGTCGTGCCGACAGCGTACGTGATTACCTGGTCAGCCACGGCGTCAGCGCCAGCCGCATCGACACCGTCTCCTTCGGTGAAGAGAAACCGGTGTGCACCGGCTCAGGCGAAGCCTGCTGGGCACAGAACCGGCGTGCGGATATCCGCTAAACACGCCATCTTGACGTTCGAGGGAAGGCCACCGGTTTTACCGGTGGCCTTGCTTTTGGTATGTCTGCTCGGCCTCTCGGCCTGTGCATCGGACCATCGGAGTGACAGCTGGCAGAACGACCGCGACATGGTCATGAAATCCATGCAGGACCTGTCAGCCCAGCATGCCAAGGATGCAGAGCATATCGACCAGCTCGAACAGCGTATCGCCGATCTCGAACAACAGACACAGCAGCAAAATGCACAGATCGAGGCGATCTCGCAGGCGCTGGAAGGTGTCCAGATCCGTCTGCCGTCACCCAAATCATCCTCGACAAAAAAATCGTCGGCTTCACGGCTGGTACAGAAAATCAACCAGGCCGAAGCTGCCATCCAGCAGGCGACCCAACCAGCCGACGCTTCGGAAGACGAAAAGAATATCTATACCGCTGCCTACCTGGCACTGAAAAGCGGCCGTTACGACGAAGCATCCCTGCAGTTTGCCCAGCTGCTCGAGAAATTCCCGAAAGGCGAGTACAGCGATCAGGCGTGGTACTGGCTTGGCGAAAGCCTTTTCGCCCAGCGCAAGACCACCAAGGCCATCGAGGCTCTCGATCATGTCGTCAGGAACTATCCGGACAGCATCAAGCATGCTTCGGCACTGCTGCGCCTTGGGCAGATTTATCAGGAAAACAAGCGCCCGGGCGATGCGAAAGCCGTCTATGAACGCCTGCTTCGGGAACACGGCGACTCGCCATTGGCCGAACAGGCACGCAACGCCCTGCAAAGTATCAATGCAGCCCTGAAGCGGGAGAAATAGCCATTTCATCCGCAACCGCCGGCCAGATCAGGGTATACGAAATCTACGATGCGATTCAGGGTGAAAGCACCCTGATCGGCATGCCCTGTACCCTGATCCGGCTGGCCGGGTGTCCCCTGAATTGTGGCTATTGCGACACACCGGAGGCGATTCCGATGGAGAGCGGCCAGCCGATGCCGATTGCCGACATCGTCGAGCAGGTCCAACAGGCGCGCCGGCCATTGGTGCTGGTAACCGGCGGCGAGCCGCTGGCACAGAAGCAGTGCCTGGCGCTGCTTGAAGCGCTCACGGCTTGCGATGCCGTCGTCCAGCTCGAAACATCGGGAGCCCTGGATATCAGTCGGGTTCCGCCGCACGTTCGCCGGATCGTCGACATCAAGACTCCCGGCAGCGGCGAGTCACACCGCAATCGCTGGCAGAATCTGGCGCATCTGCACCATGGCGACGAACTCAAGTTCGTGCTGACCGGCCGCGAGGATTACCTGTGGAGCCTCGACTGTATCCGGAAGCACAAGCTCGCTTCGCTGGATATCCCCATGCTCTTCTCCCCCTGCTGGGGACAGCTGGAACCGCAGGAACTCTCCCGCTGGCTGCTCGAGGACAATCCGCCGGTCCGTCTGCAGTTGCAGCAGCACAAATCCATCTGGGGCCACCAGGCGGTCGGCGTATGACACGCGCCGTGGTGCTGCTTTCCGGCGGCCTCGATTCGAGTACGGCACTCGCCTGGGCTGTTCGCCGCCAAGGCTGGGAGTGCCATACGGTAGCCTTCGATTATGGCCAGCGGCACAAGGTTGAACTGGCGGCCTCGGCCGAGGTCGCCCGTTTCTTCGGCATCCGCGATCACCGGCAGATCGCCGTCGACCTCAGGGCTATCGGCCACTCGGCATTGACCTCTGAGCAGGCAGTCCCCAAGGACGCTGCGGGCCAGAGCGGTATACCCGCCACCTACGTGCCGGCGCGCAACCTGATCTTCCTGTCGCTCGCGGCCGCCGTGGCCGAGGCCGTCGGCGCCACCAAACTGGTGATCGGTGCCAATATCGTCGATTACTCGGGTTACCCGGACTGTCGGCCGGAATTCCTCGAATCCTTCGCCCGCACGGTCAATCTCGGCACCAAATCCGGCGTGGAGGGCCAACAACTGGAAGTGGTGGCACCGCTGCTGAAGCTGAAAAAATCCGGGATCATCACCCTGGGTCTTGAACTCGGCCTCGATTACAGCCTGACGCGCTCCTGTTACGACCCGCTTCCCGACGGCCGCCCTTGCGGCCATTGCGACTCCTGCCATTTCCGCCGGCAGGGATTTGCCGATCTCGGCCGCAGCGACCCGCTCCCTTACCCGGCCGACTGACGGTGCGCAGCATGCGCTTCTCAGAGCACTTCGGGTCGGTTAACATCCGCTACAGGGGCAGGCGGGATTACAATACACGGAGGTAGAGTTTGCGCCTGTCGGTATTCCTGGCTTCTTGCTGCCTGTTCTGTTTTGCTACTGCATCCCATGCCCAAGCTGCTTCCACGTCCGCTGCCGGTGCGGCCCTGCCGCTTTCGGCCTGGAAACTCCCTGCTGTCGAATTTCCGGCCAGCAACCCTTTCAGCCAGGCCAAGGCCAGACTTGGCAAGCAGCTGTTCTTCGATTCCCGGCTGAATTCCAACCACATGGCCTGCTCCAGCTGCCACCAGCCCGGCCTCAATTTCTCGGACGGGCTGCCGCAGGCCATGGTCAACCGCCATGCCCTGCCGCGGCAGACGCCTTCGCTGATCAATGCTGCCTACGCACCGAATTTCTTCTGGGATGGCAGGGCCACGCAGCTGGAGGCCGCTATCAACGACCACATCGGCGGCACGAGCGATCCGCTGATGATCGAGGAAACCGTGGCACAGCTCCGGAGCATCAGCGAGTACCGCCAGGAGTTCCAGAAGGTTTTCAGCAATGATGAAATCACGGCGGAGAACGTCGTTGCCGCCATTGCCACCTATGTCCGGACACTGACGATGGACGACTCACCCTTCGACCGCTGGGTGGGCGGCGACAAGAAAGCCCTGGACGAAAGCGCCCAGCGAGGCTACCGGCTGTTTATCGGCAAGGCCTCCTGCGTGAAATGTCATACGCCGCCCTTTTTCAGTGATTTCCGGTTCCACCGCACCGGCTCGAACAGCATCGACCCGGGGCGTTTCGAGGTCACGCTGCAAGCGGAGGACCAGAATGCCTTCCGCACGCCGCCGCTACGCCAGGTCGCGGAAACCCCGCCCTACATGCATGCCGGCCAGAAAGCGACACTTCGCGAGGTCCTGCACTTCTATGTCACCGGCGGCGAACGCCATTCACCATCGGATGCCCTGCAACCGCTCGATCTCAGTGAAGTGGATGTTGAGGATCTGCTGGATTTCCTGCGCTCGCTGAGTGCACCGCCGATCCAGACGACCGTACCGAACCTGCCGATCAACCGCTGATCAGGAATTACCGGACAGCTCGCGTAGAGCCGCGGCGACTCCCGGGTGCCGCAACTCGCCGTCCCATGTGTTGATGCCGAACCCCAGCTCCGGCAAATGCTCGATCGCCCCGGCAACCCCGAGATCGGCGATGGCACGCACATAGGGGAGCGTCGCCGCAGTCAGGGCCCGCGTGCTGGTCAGTGGTACGGCTGCCGGCATGTTCGGCAGGCAGCAGTGGATGATCCCCGTATCGACATAGACCGGCTCGTCGTAGCTCGTCGGTCGGCTGCTTTCCGACATGCCGCCCTGATCGATGGCGATATCGACGAAGACGCTTCCCTTACGCATCGTTGCAAGCATTTCGCGCGATAGAAGTTCCGGCGCATGCTCGCCCGGCACGAGGGCGGCACCGATCAACAGGTCGGCACTGGCCAGAAGCGGCGCCAGGCAATCCCGCCGCATCAGCTCGACGTCAACCGTTGCCGGCAACAGCGGCCGCAACCGCTTCACATGATCGGCCCGGTTATCCAGCACCGTCACGCGGGCGCCGAGCCCTGCCGCGGCCATCGCCGCATGGCTGCCGGCATTGCCGCCGCCGAGAATCAGGACATGCGCCGGCGGCACGTTGTCGATGCCGCCCGGCAGCAATCCGGATCCCTGGCAAGACGTACCGTTCTCAGCCTGCAGGTAGTGGACGCCCATCTGCACTGCCAAGCGCCCGGCGATATGGCTCATCGGTGCCAACAGCGGCAGCGAACCATCCTCGAGCTGGACGGTTTCGTAACCGATCGCCCTGACACCGGTCTCGAGAAGCTTGTCGGCCAGTTCGGGGACCGATGCCAGATGCAGGTAGGTGAACAGGACCAGTCCCTGCCGCAGGAATCCATACTCCTGCGGCAACGGCTCCTTGACCTTGACCACCAGTTCGGTGCCCCAGGCTTCGGCCGCCGCAACGGTTATCGAGGCGCCGGCATGGCGGTAATCGCTGTCTTCGAAACCGCATCCGGCACCTGCGTTCGATTGCACGACGACCCTGTGCCCGGCCAGGCACAACTCGGCGACATTGGCCGGTGTCAGACTGACCCGATGTTCGCGGTTCTTGATCTCCTTCGGCACACCGATGTTCATGCACACCTCCGCTTGAACGATCATAGCCGAAGTGCGTCAGGAGAACAGGCTGAACATCCCGTGTTATTGTCAAACCGGAACGGCGCGGAAATACGCCTTGGATCTACAGGAGAATCAGGATGATTCAGCCACCGCAAAGGCCATGGCGATGCCGTCATCGTCGGTGAGCGAAATGTGGACGGTCTGGATGCCCAGACGCCTGGCTGCCGCCAGTGCGCCATGGTGCAACTGTACCTCCGGCTTGCCGGACGGCTGGTGGATGATCTCGATGTGGGACGGCGCTACTCCTTGATGGAAACCGGTACCGAGAGCCTTGGCAACCGCCTCCTTGCCGGCGAACAGCATGGCGAAGCGGCGCGCCGAATTCCCCTTGGCCAGCGACTGCCGGGCCTCGTGATCCGTATAGATCCGCCGGATGAAACGTTCGTCGAAACGCGCCAGCGACGAGCCGATACGCGCGATCACTACCCGATCTGTACCGATACCGACGATCAACGCGCCATTACCGCCTTGAAGTCGGCTACCGCCCGCACGAGCCCCTTGAAGACGGCGTCGGCAACGATGGCATGGCCGATGTTCAGCCCCTCGATCTCGGGGATCGCCACCATGGCCGGTGTGTTGGAGAGAGTCAGGCCGTGGCCGGCGTGTACGATGAGGCCGAGGTCGGCAGCATGCTTCGCGGCATCACGGATGGCCGCGAGTTCCTTGGCCTGCGCCTCGCCTGTGAGATTCGCGTAATGGCCGGTATGCAGCTCCACCACCGGTGCGCCGATCGCCTTGGAAGCCTCCACCTGCACCGGATCGGGATCGATGAACATGGAGACGCGGCAGCCGGCTGCAGAGAGACGCTCGACGATACTGGCCAGCCGCACCTGGTGGCCGGCCACGTCGAGCCCGCCCTCGGTAGTCAGCTCCTCGCGCTTCTCCGGTACCAGGCAACAGGCCGCCGGCCTGAGGCGTTCGGCAATGACCACCATCTCGTTGGTAGCAGCCATCTCCATGTTCAGGTGCAGCGGCAGTGTGGCCAAACGTTCCATGTCGCGATCCTGGATATGGCGCCGGTCCTCGCGCAGATGGGCGGTGATGCCGTCCGCCCCGCCCTCCAGGCAAAGGCTGGCCGCCGTCACCGGATCGGGATAGTCGACAAGCCGTGCCTGCCGCAACGTGGCGATATGATCGATATTGACTCCGAGATGCATGTGAACCTCAAACCCTGAACGTATCGGGCGCCCTGAGTCCTTGCGACTTCAGGATCAGCCCGATCATGGCGCGCCATTGCTCGGCATCGCGTGCGCCCAATCGTACATTCGGCTGTGCCAGCACGCCACGGATCCCCTTGCGCAGGCCGGCCGACACCTCCGCCCCGCCGCCGCAGGCGGCACACACCAGCTGCGCCTGCTGCCAGAACATCGTCGCTGTCTCTAACCCGGGATTACCGCATTGCCAGCAGTGATCGAGATCGCCGATCCAGCCGGCCCGTTCGAGCAGCAGCCAGCTGGCGGCCAGAAGCCCCTCCGGCGCCTTTCGGGAGGCGAGCATGCCCAGCGCCTCGCGGGTCTCGGCAAAACCGTGCGGATCGCCTTCCTGGAAGAGGCCCGCAGCTACAGCCAGCAGCTCCAGACCCTCCAGCAGCCCGGCTTCGTCGAGCAGCGGCTCTGCACAATCGACATCCAGCAGCGTACCCATGCCGCTTCGCCCGGCCCGCCAGGTGATGGAAAGCAGGCGCAACGGCGACAACCCGGCCCGCAGACTGCTCTTGTTGCGTCGGGCTCCACGCGCCATCAGGGCGATGCGTCCGTGCCGCTCGGTCAGGAAATGACAGATCAGCGAGGTATCTCCGTAGGGAATGCGGCGCAGCAGCAGCGCTGCGTCAACCAGTTCAGCCATCCAGACCCAGTTCGTTGAGACGTCCCGGGCGATCGAACCAGTTACTGTCCACCTTGACCCACAGGTTCAGCCGCACCCGGCAACCCAGCAGCTCCTCCAGCCCCAGCCGGGCACGCGTACCAACCATCTTCAGCTGTTCGCCGCCCTTGCCGATCAGCATCGGCTTGTGACGTTCGCTGCCGACCAGGATCGCCGCATCGATCTCGACGAGCCCCTCCTGTTCCACGAAATTCTCGATATCCACCGCCGTCTGGAACGGGATCTCCTGGTGCATGGCGAGGAACACCTGCTCGCGCACATACTCGGCCGCCAGCTGCCGCTGGCTCTGGTCGGTGAACCAGTCCGGATCGTAGATGGCCGGCTGCTGCGGCAGGTATTTGGCGAGCTCCTTCAGCAGCGCGTCGGTCTGAATACCCTTTTTCGCCGACACCGGCACGAAGGCCACCGCACCCGGATCGAGCCGCTGCAGCTCCTGCAGACGCGGCAGCAGCAGTTCCTTACTGATCTGGTCGACCTTGTTCAGCACGTGGATGCGCGGCTGTTTCAGCCTGCCTTCCGCGAACTGGCTGATCAGCGCCCGGGTACCGCCGTCCAGGGGCTTGCTGGCATCCTGCATGATCACCAGCACATCGGCCTCCTCGGCTGCCGCGTAGGCGATGCGCACCATATTGCGGTTCAGCTGCTTGTCGCCCTTATGGATACCTGGCGTATCGACAAAGACGATCTGTTTCGCTTCGTCGGAATAGATACCGAGAATCCGGTGGCGCGTGGTCTGAGGTTTCGGCGTCACGATCGCCACCTTCGCACCGATCAACCGGTTCAGCAGTGTCGACTTGCCGACGTTCGGACGGCCGAGCAATGCCACCGTGCCGCAACGGAAATCTAGGGATTCAGTTTGTTCCATGCCTGCTCCGCTGCCGCCAGTTCGGCCAGTTTCTTGCGCTCACCGCGACCTTTGCCGAGCCGCTCGCCATTGACGCTGCAGACCGCCTCGAAACGAGGCGAGCGATCTGTGCCCATATCGGTCACCAGGTACTCCGGCAATCCCCAGCCCTTCCCCTGCGTCAGTTCCTGCAGCCGGGTTTTGGCATCCCGGCTGTCCGCTGTATCCGCACCGGCCAGCATCTCCTGCCAAGCCTGAAGCACCGTAGCGCGTGCAGCCTCCCAGCCGCCATCCTCGAAAACGGCTCCGATGACCGCCTCGACGGCATTGGCGGCGATCGACGGCGAACGGATTCCGTGCGCGCTCCGCTCACCTTCGCCGACGACCAGGCAATCGGCAAGCCGCCAGCGATCAGCGACTTCCCCGAGGCTCTTCTTGCACACTAGCGTGGCCCGCATGCGCGACAGCTCGCCCTCAGCCGCCTGCGGGAAATTCCGGTGCAGATGCTCGGCCATGATCAGGCCGAGGACAGCATCGCCGAGAAACTCCAGCCGCTCCATGTGCTCGGCACCGTATGAGCGGTGCGTCAATGCCCGTTGCAGGATTCCAGGTTGGTGAAATTGATAACCGATTCGCGTCTGAAGTCGGGCCAGCGATCCGGCGTCAGGGTGTTTCGGCATGTGGCTCGAAATCGAAATCGAGTCTCAGTTTGGCCCGCAGCCGATCCATTCCCTTCAGGTCGGATGGAGCATAATCGGAGTTGGGGTCCACGCTCTGTACCGGCCCCAGCAGCCAGACCGTTACATGGTACGACGAGGAGATATTGACCCGACCATTGGAAACATCGATACGGATGTTGTCGTAGAACTCCTTCGGCACATCATTGTAGGCCAGATATTTGATATGAAAGAGGTCCGGCAGGCGCGAGCGGATATCCTGTTCGGAACTGTTGGTCATATCGCGCGAAATGGCATCGAAGGCATCCTGGATCTTCCACTCGGCGTTGTAGACAGGAAGAACGTTGTAGCCGTACCAGACGCCACCGGCCAGAATTGCCAGCAGCATCAGGAACTTGATCAGTGAAAAACCGCGTTCATCGCGCATCGTGTCCTCCTGTCAGTGAATAACGGTGCCCAGCCGGTCCCAGCGGATCTCGCCTTTGGCGCTGTCCCACGACCACCAGACGATCGCCGCCCGTCCGACGAGGTAGGATTGTGGCACAAAGCCCCAGAAACGCGAGTCACGCGAGTTGTTGCGATTGTCGCCGAGCACGAAATAGTGCCCCGGCGGTACCGTCCACTTGCCGTCCTTGATCGAGAAATCCTTGCGCAACACCTGATGGTTCACATCGAACAGCTGCTCATCGTACAGCCCCGAGACATCGACGCTGTTGTCGCCGAGGAAATAGGCGCGCTGCCCCTCCGCCTTCAGCGGCATCTCCTTGCCGTTGATGTAAAGGTTGTTGTCCTTGTATTCGATCGTATCGCCCGGCAGGCCGATGATACGCTTGATGTAATCCTTGCTCTCGTCTTCCGGATAGACGAAGACGGCGACATCGCCGCGCTTGGCCTCTTTCGAAAGCAACTGGATGTCGGTCAGCGGGATCCGGAACCCGTAGGTATAGCGCAGCACGAACAGGTAATCGCCGACCTCGAGGGTGGGCACCATGCTGGAGGACGGGATCTTGAAGGGTGCGACCACGAAGCTGCGGATGACGATCGCCAGCACGGCGATGACGACGAGACTCTCCAGCCATTCGCGCCAGAGCGGTTTATTCCCCTTGCTCACGAGCCTTCTCCCAGTTTCAGCACGGCCAGAAACGCTTCCTGAGGCACCTCGACACTGCCGATGGCCTTCATGCGTTTCTTACCGGCCTTCTGTTTCTCGAGCAGCTTGCGCTTGCGGGAGATATCACCGCCATAGCACTTCGCCGTCACGTTCTTGCGGACAGCCTTCACCGTCTCCCGGGCCAAGATACGGCCGCCGATGGCCGCCTGCAAGGGAACATCGAACTGCTGCCGCGGAATCAGTTCGCGCAATTTCTTCACCAGGTCGCGGCCACGCGTTTCGGCAATCGAGCGATGCACGATCAGGGACAGCGCATCGACCGGCTCAGCGTGAACGAGGATATCGAGCTTCACAACATCATCGGCACGGAAATCGGCCAGCTCGTAATCCATCGAGGCATAGCCGCGCGAGATCGATTTCAGCTTGTCGTAGAAGTCGATCACCATCTCGGCGAGCGGCAGGTTATAGACCAGCATGACGCGCCCCTGGCCGACGAACTTCATGTCCTGCTGCTGGCCGCGCCGCTCCTGGCAGAGTTTCATCATCGCACCGACATACTCCTCGGGCATGAAGATGTTCGCCGTCACCGTCGGCTCCTCGATGCGGGCGATGCGCTGCGGATCGGGGAATTCGCTGGGGTTGGAGATCTCCCGCATGGTGCCGTCGGTCAGGTAGACGCGGTAGACCACCGACGGTGCGGTGGAGATCAGGTCGAGATCGTATTCGCGTTCCAGCCGCTCCTGCACGATCTCCATGTGCAACATGCCGAGGAAGCCGCAGCGGAAGCCGAGTCCCAGTGCGGAAGAGCTCTCCGGCTCGAAGGTAAAGGCCGGATCGTTCAGATGCAGGCGCTCGAGCGAGTCGCGCAACTCACCGTAATCGCCCGAATCGACCGGATAGATACCGGAAAAGACCATCGGCTTCGGCTCGCGGAAGCCCGGCAGTGGCACCTCGGCCGGGTTGCGGTCGAGCGTCACGGTATCGCCCACCTTCAGGTCGGCCAGCCGCTTGATGCTGCCGATCAGGAATCCCACATCGCCGGTAGAAAGTGCCGGTTTCGAAACCGGTTGCGGCAGAAAGATACCGACGTCCTGCACTTCGTAGGCGGAACCGGTGGACATCAGGCGGATCTTGTCGCCCTTTTTCAGCGTGCCCTCGAAGACCCGCACCAGTGCCACCGCCCCCACATAGGGGTCGAACCACGAATCGACGATCAGGGCCTGCAGCTTCGCATTCGGATCGCCCTTCGGCGGCGGGCAGCGCTTGACGATCGCCTCCAGCACCTCGGTGATGCCGATGCCGGTCTTGGCGGAGATGGGCAGCGCCTCGGAAGCATCGAGTCCGATCACCTCCTCGATCTGCCGCTTGGCCTCGTCGACGTCGGCGCTCGGCAGATCGATCTTGTTGATCACCGGAATGATCTCGAGATCGTTCTCCAGTGCCAGATAAACGTTGGCCAGCGTCTGCGCCTCGACACCCTGCGCCGCATCGACGATCAGCAGTGCCGCCTCGCAGGCCTGCAGGGAGCGCGACACCTCGTAGGTAAAGTCCACGTGTCCGGGCGTATCGATCAGGTTCAGGGTATAGGTTTCACCATCGCTCGCCTTGTAGGTCAGGCTTGCCGTCTGCGCCTTGATGGTGATGCCGCGTTCCTGTTCCAGCTCCATGGAATCGAGCACCTGCTTTTTCATCTGGCGTTCGGAGAGCGCGCCGGTCACCTCGATCAGACGATCAGCCAAAGTGGACTTGCCATGATCGATGTGGGCGATAATCGAAAAGTTACGGATTTTCTGTTGGCGACTGAGGGTATGTGACATCGGGGCGGCAGTGTAGCCGCCCGATCAGGTTCCTGCTACAGCATCGCTTCGAATGGAATCGGCCTACGCAGACCGGAAGGCGAGCCCATGGCTGCATCTGCACGCCGCATGGGCGCATTGCGGGCACAGTGGGCTATTCCTTGCGGTGCTCCTTGAAGTAATTGATGAGCCCGTTGGTGGAGCAATCGTGGCTCTTCACTTCCTCCCATTCATCCAGCTCGGGAAGGATCTTACGCGCCAGTTGCTTGCCCAGCTCCACGCCCCATTGATCGTATGCGTTGACGCCCCAGATGATGCTCTGCACGAAGATCTTGTGCTCATACATGGCGATCAGCGCGCCCAGCGTATGCGGCGTGAGCTTCTGGAACAGGATGGAATTGGTCGGCCGGTTGCCGGGAAACACCTTGTGCGGAACCAGTGCCTCCAGTTCGTCGCCGGAGAGCCCCTCCTCCGCCAGCTCGGCACGGACTTCCTCCTCGGTTTTGCCCAGCATCAGCGCCTCGGTCTGGGCGAAGAAGTTGGATAGCAGCATCGGGTGATGCCGGCCGACCGGGTTCTTGGTTTCCACCGGCGCCAGGAAGTCGCAGGGGACCAACTTGGTACCCTGGTGAATCAGCTGGTAGAAGGCATGCTGGCCGTTGGTGCCCGGCTCGCCCCAGATGATCGGCCCTGTCGAATAATCCACCGGCTCGCCACTGCGTGTCACGCTCTTGCCGTTGCTCTCCATGTCGCCCTGCTGGAAATAGGCGGGAAAGCGGTGCATGTACTGGTCGTAAGGCAGCAGCGCATGCGAATCGGCATCGAAAAAGTTGTTATACCACACCCCGAGCATGGCGAGGATCACCGGGATATTGTCCTCCAGCGGCGTGTCGCGGAAGTGCTTGTCCATGTCGTGGGCACCTTCCAGCAACTCCTCAAAGTGGTCCATGCCGAGGTACAGTGCGATGGAAAGGCCGACTGCACTCCATAGCGAATAACGGCCGCCCACCCAGTCCCAGAACTCGAACATGTTGTCGGTGTCGATACCGAAAGCCGACACCGCCTTGGCATTGGTGGAGACGGCGACGAAATGCTTGGCCACCTGATTCTTGGAGCCGCCTCGGGTCAGGAACCAGTCACGCGCGGTGCGTGCATTGGTGATGGTTTCCTGCGTGGTGAAGGTCTTGGAAACGATCACGAACAGCGTGGTTTCGCGGTGCAGGTGGCGCAGCGTTTCCACCATGTGCGTACCATCGACGTTGGAGACGTAATGCATGTGCAGCTTATCGCGTCCGAACGGGGTCAAGGCCTGCGTCACCATCACCGGGCCCAGGTCGGAACCGCCGATGCCGATGTTGACGATGTCGGTGATCGCCTTGCCCGTCCCTCCCTTCCATTCACCGGAACGAACCTGGTCCACGAAGGTACGCATCCGAGCCAGCACCCGGTTCACGTCCGGCATCACGTCGCGTCCGTCGACCATCACCGGCGTGTTCGAGCGGTTGCGCAGCGCCGTGTGCAGCACGGCACGATTCTCGGTGTTGTTGATCTTCTCGCCATTGAACATGCGCTGCGTCCAGCCGGCCACATCGCGTTCGCGGGCCAGCTGCATCAACAGCTGCATGGTGGTGTCATTGATGATGTTCTTGGAGTAGTCGACCAGGATATCGTCGCCGGCGAACAGTCGGCTGTAGCGATCGAAGCGTCCCTTGTCGGTTGCAAAAAGATCACGCATATGCTGCTGTTTCATATGCTCGGCATGAGTCTGCAGTGCTTTCCACGCAGCGGTCTGTGTCAGCTCGGACACGCTCTCCCTCCCTGAACCTAGCTTCCCGCTCACCCCTGAGCTTCGAGTGAATCCCTGGTATCGGTCAACAGTTCCTTGACGGCGTAGATATTCAGCTCGCCACCGATACCCTTCAGCGTCACCGGCGGCATCACGTCGTAGTTGGCCTTCGAACGCAGCTTGTCGAGTGTCATCTGGCTGACCATCACCTGACCGGGCCCGGCCATGCCGGTCAGTCGCGCCGCCACATTCACCGCATCGCCGATACAGGTGTACTGCATGGTCTGCGACGAACCGATCGAGCCAACCACCACCTCGCCGGAGTTGATGCCGATGCCGATCTGGATCGCCTCCTCGCCGTTGCGCTCGCGCTCGGCGTTGAAGTTCTCCAGCGCACCCAGCATCTCCAGTGCGCAGGCCACGGCGCGGTCGGCCGGCTTGTCCACCTCGACCGGCGCACCGAACAGCACCATGATCTCGTCGCCGATATATTTGTCGACGGTGCCATCGTACTTGAACACCACATCGACGATGATCTCGAAATAGCGGTTGAGCATCGCCACCACGCTGGTGGCGCTGGAGCGATGGCTGATCTCGGTGAAGCCGCGGATATCGGCGAACAGGATGGTGACGTCGCGCAGCTCGCCACCCTTCTCCAGGATCACCTTGCCGCTCATCACCTGCTCGACCACGCTGGGCGACAGCAGGCGCTCGAACTGCGCCTTCATCTTCGCCTCGCTCTCGACCTTCTTCAGCAGCCGCGTATTGGCCACCGCCATGGCCACGTAGCGCACGATACTGGTCAACAGCTGCAGGTCCTTGCGGGTGAAGCTCGCCTGCCCGCGCTGGCTGTCGAGATGCACGACCCCGAGGAATTCGCCGTTGTACATGATCGGCGCGCACATCACCGAACGGATGCCCTGCATGATCAGCGACGAGGCATGCGAGAAGCGGTCGTCCATGGCGGTATCGGCGAGCAGCAGTGCGGACTTGCTCTCGCGCACCTCGCGCAGTACCGACTCGGAAACGGTGAACGGATGCTGGCCGCCGGTACGCGTCTCCACCGCACTCGGCATCAGGTCGCCGGAGACAGCATCGACCAGCATGATCACGCAGCGGTCGGCGCTGAAGATGCTCAACAGCTCGTCGGTCACCTTCTCTAGCGCCGGATTGAGCTCACGCTCCAGACCGATCGTCTGCAGCAGCTTGTTGCCCAGCCGCAGTTTCTCGTAATCGCCGCGCAGCACGCCGAGATCGGAAACTTCCTGCTCGGGCTGGAACTCCTCGGCCGCCGACACCTCGATACGGTCCTGCACCTGGCTGATATCGGAGATATGCGAGATATTGACCATCTTGGCCAGCCGCTCGGTCTCGGTCTCGGCATGGTATTCGATGGTGATCTTGCCGAGGTCGATGCGATCGCCGTCCTTCAGCTTGTGGCGGGTGATCCGGAAACCGTCGACAAAGGAACCGTTGGAGCTGCCCATGTCCTCGTAGAAGTAGTCGTTCCCAACCTTGCGGATCATGCCATGCCGCTTGGAGACCATCGGATCGTGCACGCAGACCGTGCACTGCGGATGGCGCCCGATCGTCGCTTCCTCGTCGATCGTGTAGGTGTGCGCTCCGTTGGTAGTATAAACCGTGACCTTCGACATGGTCCCCATCTTAGCCGACGTTTTCCCGAAAAGACAAACGAAACATTGCGATGCATACCTTACGTCCCCGTCGTAACGTGCTAGTCTTGCGGACGGGGGGGAGTTGTTATGCTAAACATCGTTTTCGTCGCCTCGGAAGCGACCCCGCTGGCCAAGACCGGGGGGCTCGCCGACGTCGTCGGCACCCTGCCGCAGGCACTGCGCGGGCTCGGCCACCAGCTCACGGTCATTCTGCCCTTCTACCGGCGGCATCTGGCGGACGCCGGCATCAGGACGAAGCCGACCGGCGATGTGATCGAGATGTGGGCGGACGGCATGATTCGCAGCTGCCCGCTGCACGAAGCGCGCGTGCACGGCCTGCGCTTCATCCTTGTCGAACAGGACGACCTCTACGACCGCGACGGCCTTTACGGCCCGCCCGGCGACGCCTATCCCGACAACCTGCTGCGCTACGTGCTGTTCTGCCGCGTGGCGCTGGAGGCCATGGGCCGTCTCGGCAAGAAGGTGGACATCATCCACTGCCACGACTGGCAGACCGGCATGCTGCCGCTGCTGCTCAGAAGCCAGTACATGCACCTGCCGAACATCGCCGCGGCCCGCACCGTCTTCACCATCCACAACCTCGCCTACCAGGGCGTCTTCACGCCCGACTGGATGGGGCGCCTCGGCATCCCGACCCACTACTTCACACCGGCCGGCTTCGAGTTCTACGGCAACATCAACTGCATGAAGGCCGGCATCCTGGCCGCCGATGCGATCACCACGGTCAGCCCCACCTATGCGCAGGAGATCCTGACCCCCGAATACGGCTGCCAGCTCGACGGTTTCCTGTCGATCCACGCCGGCAAGCTCTCCGGCATCGTCAACGGGCTGGACACCGAGGCATGGAACCCGGCGACCGACACGCTCATCGCCGCCAACTACTCCGCCGTGCGCACCACCGGCAAGAAACGCTGCAAGGCCGCGCTGCAGGAGCAGCTCGGGCTCGACGTGCAGGCCGACGCGCCGCTGTTGACGATCGTCTCGCGGCTCGCCGACCAGAAGGGTATCGACCTGCTGCTGGCCGATGCCGAGGGGTGGCTTGCAGAGGGCTGCGAGCTGGTCGTGCTCGGCTCCGGCGACCCGGTCGTCGAGCAGCAGTTGCTCGCCCTGGCGCAGCGCTACCCGCGGCAGATGCACTTCACGCTGGGCTTCAACGAGAAGCTCGCCCACCAGATCTATGCCGGAGGCGATATCTTCCTGATGCCGTCCCGTTTCGAGCCGTGCGGGCTGGGGCAACTGATCGCCATGCGCTACGGCAACGTGCCGGTGGTGCGCGCCACTGGCGGCCTGAAGGACACCGTCGGCGACTACAACGGCGACACCAAGGCCGCCAGCGGCGTCCACTTCCAGGATGCCACGGCAGCCGATTTCGATACAGCCGTGGCGCAGGCGCTGGCGCTCTATCGCCAGCCCACCGTCTGGTCGCGCATCCGCGCCAATGCGCTGCGTCGCGATTCGTCGCTGGATGCCGTCGCGCACAGCTACGCCAGCCTCTACGAATGGCTGCTGAAGCAGTAAGCGCCGGATGAGCCAAGTCCTCGCCATCGATGTCGGCGGTACCAATGTGCGGCTGGCCGTCGTCGATGCGGGCGGCACCATCCTTGGGGAGGCCCGCCAGCGAGTTGATCTATCGCGCCGGCAGCATGCCGATACCACCGCAGCCGAGGCGTTCGCCATCGATGCGCTGGCCGCAGCCATCCGGCCCGTGCTGGCCAAGCAGCCGGTCGGCGCTATCGGCATCGGGTTTCCGGGCTTCTTCCGCGGCGATACGGGTGTGCTGGCCGCCTCCCCCAACCTGCCGGGCCTGATCGAGTTCCCGCTCGCCGAACGGCTCGCCGCGGCTCTCAATGTGCCGGTTTCGGTGCAGAACGACGCGCTG
>DATLWR010000157.1:0-17695 GCA_035576205.1 Mariprofundaceae bacterium | reverse complement strand
TCGCTTCTTCTTATAAGCTTGATACCATCTAAGACTTTCCACGTAACGCACAGACCCAGCAATCATCTGACTACCCTTAGCCTCGGTCACGGTTATATCTATAAGTTTAAATCCATGCTGGGCAAGCAATGGCCTGACACTTTTCTCTGCCAATTCAAAAGTCTCTCGAAAGGTCTTCATATCCTTTTCCATAGAGGCCAATTATAGGCTTACTTAATTTTTATTGGCGAATGTCCGCTTTTGGCCGAAAGCAGACGCTCGGTAAGAAGTGATTTTATTCTGTGATGCTGCCGACCGGCATGGCGGCAAGTTCCGGGAACAGCCGTTGAATCACGCCTGAAAACGTATCGGTGGAGCCAGTGGTGAAAAGGTGGATGGTCGGCTTGTCGACCGGTGGTCCAAGCCGATCGTAGCGGGTGAGCTGGTGCAGCGTCTGGCGGGCGACGGCGGCACCGGTATCGATGATGCGGATGCCGGGTCCAACCAGTTCGTGAATCATTTCTCGCAACAGCGGATAGTGGGTGCAGCCCAGCACGATGGTGTCGGCGCCCTGCAGTAGCAGCGGTTGCAGGAACTGCCCGACCTTCTGCCGCAGTTCGACCGAATCCGGCTCGCTGCTTTCGATCAGCTCCACCAGCCCCGGGCAGGGCTGGGTGACGACGTGCAGGCCGTCGGCGAAGGCCTTCAGCAAACCGGCGAGGCGGGCGCTCTTGATGGTGCCCTCGGTGGCGAGGATGCCGATAACACCGTTTCGGGTTGCTTCGCTGGCCGGCTTCACCGCCGGCTCCATGCCGATCACCGGGATATCGAGCACGGCACGCAGGTTGGTGGCGGCGGCCGCCGTGGCTGTGTTGCAGGCCACCACCAGCGCCTTGATGTTTTGCTCGCGCACCAGCGCCTTGGCCAGTTGCAGCGTGCGATCGCGGATCCACGCCTCGGATTTGCTGCCGTAGGGGAGATTGGCGGAGTCGGCGAGGTAGACGAGCGGTTCGTGCGGCAGAATGGCGTGAATCTCGTGCAGCACGGTGAGGCCGCCGATACCCGAATCGAGGATGCCGAGCGGCCGTGTTTTCATGTGATGGCGGCGAAATGTCCGCCCAGCGCTTCCCGCAGGCGGTCGGCCAGTTTCCCGACTTCTCCTTCTGCATAGGGGACGGCCGTGCCGTTGCCCCACACCGGGCCCGGCCAGGCCGCGTCGCCGATGCGGCGGGCGATCACGTGGATATGCAGCTGCGGCACCATGTTGCCGAGGGCTCCGACGTTGATCTTGTCCTGCGGAACGGTGGCGCACAGTGCTTTGGAAGCGGCGGTTATTTCGGCCATCAGCTGCTGGAGTTCTTCCGGCTCCAGCTCGTGGATCTCGCGGATGCCTTCGCGCATAGGCACCAGGATCAGCCAGTGGTAGCGGGCGTCGTTCATGAGCAGCACGCGGCAGAGCGGCCAGTCGGCAACCGGATGCGTGTCGGCGGCGAGTCGCGGATGCAGTGTGAACATGCGGCCATCCTCGGAGAGCCGTGCCCGCCCTGCAAGGGTGCGGATGCACTGTGGAGCAACGCCCGGCAAGTGGCTATGCTTCGCTGCCAATCAGGGGCCTGGTAACAGGGTCCCAGCAACAGGGTGGAATCTGATGGAAATCGATGTGCAGAAGGTGGCGCGGCTGGCCCGCATCCGCCTGACCGACAAGGAAGCGGCCGAACTCGGGCCGCAGCTTGGCAATATTCTCGGCTATATCGACCAGTTGGCCGAAGTTGCGACCGACGGTGTCGAACCGACGGCACACCCGCACGACGTGGCCATGCCGCATCGCGCCGACGTGGTGACCAACGGCAATCGCCGCGATGCACTGCAGACGCCTGCCCCGAATACAGAATCCGGCCTCTATGTCGTGCCGAAGGTGATCGAGTAAGCCATGCCATTTTCAACTTTGACCGAACTCAAGGGCCGGCTGGATGCCGGCGAAACCACCGCCCGCAAGATTGCCGAGGCGTATATCGCCCGCGTTGAGGCGCACAACGGTGCCCTGAACGCCTTCGTCGACATCGACCCGGCGCATATCCTCGAGCAGGCCGATGCTTCCGATGCGTACCGCGCCAAGCATGGCGCCCGGCCGCTGGAAGGGCTGCCGATCGCCATCAAGGATATCTTCTGCACGCAGGACGGCCCCACCCAGTGCTGCTCCAACATCCTGAAGGGCTTCCATGCGCCGTACGATGCGCATGTGATCACCCGGCTGAAGGAGGCGGGTGCCGTGCTGTTCGGCAAGACCAACATGGACGAGTTCGCCATGGGCTCTTCCACCGAGACCAGCGCCTTCGGTCCGTGCCGCAACCCGTGGGATATCGAGCGTATCCCGGGCGGCTCCTCCGGCGGTTCCGCGTCGGCCGTGGCAGGCGGCCTCGCTCCGGCGGCACTGGGCACCGATACCGGCGGCTCGATTCGCCAGCCGGCGGCCGTTTGCGGCATCACTGGGCTCAAACCGACCTACGGCCGTGTCTCCCGTCGCGGCATCATCGCCTTCGCCTCCTCATTGGATCAGGCCGGTCCGATGACCCGCACGGTGAAGGATACCGCACTGCTCTCGTCGGTGCTCTGCGGTCACGATTCCGGCGACGCCACCTCGGTGGCCGATGCGCCGGCAATCGACTGGCTCGGTGCCTGCGAAGCCCGCGACATGAAGGGGCTGAAGATCGGCAAGCCGAAAGAGTATTTCGTCGACGGCATGGATGCCGGTGTGCGCGCGACCGTCGAGGCTGCACTGGAGAAGTGCCGCGAACTGGGTGCCGAGATCGTCGATATCTCGCTGCCGCATACCAAGTACGCCGTCGCCGCCTACTACGTGATCGCACCGTCGGAGGCCTCGGCGAACCTCTCCCGCTACGACGGCGTGCGTTACGGTCACCGCTGCGACTCTCCGGAAGACCTCAACGACATGTACACCCGCAGCCGCGACGAGGGCTTCGGTGCCGAGGTGAAGCGCCGCATCCTGACCGGTACCTTCGCGCTCTCCTCCGGCTACTACGATGCCTACTACATCAAGGCGCAGCGCGTGCGTACGCTGATCCGCCAGGATTTCCTCGATGCCTTCGGGAAGGTGGACATCATCGCCACGCCGACGAGTCCCGTGCCGGCCTTCAGGCTCGGCGAGAAGACGGACGATCCGATCACCATGTACCTCTCCGATATCTTTACCATCGCGCTGAACCTCGCCGGCCTGCCCGGCATGAGCCAGCCGTGCGGATTTTCCGACAACCTGCCGGTCGGCCTGCAATGGATCGCGCCGGCCTGGCGCGAGGATGTGCTGCTGGCCGCTGGCAGCGCCTATGAGGCGGCAACGGACTGGACGACGAAAGCGCCGGCTGCGTTCGGAGGTAAGGCATGAGCTGGGAAACCGTGATCGGCCTGGAGGTGCATGTCCAGGCCAACACCAAGACCAAGGCGTTCTGCGGCTGCTCCACCGCTTTCGGTGCCGAGCCGAACACGCAGACCTGCCCGGTCTGCCTCGGCATGCCCGGCCAGTTGCCGGTGCTGAACCATGCTGCTGTCGAGAAGACGGTGCTGACGGGTCTGGCAATCAACGCCACCATCAACCTCGAATCGAAGTTCGATCGCAAGAACTACTTCTATCCCGACCTGCCGAAGGGCTACCAGATCAGCCAGTTCCCGCTGCCGCTGGTCGAGCACGGCTGGCTCGACATCCCGCTTGCTGACGGCGAGAAACGCATCGGCATCACCCGCATCCACATGGAAGAGGATGCCGGCAAGAGCCTGCACGAGGGGCTGGAGGGCGTGTCGCACATCGACCTGAACCGTAGCGGCGTGCCGCTGATGGAGATCGTCTCCGAGCCGGACATGCGCAGCGCCGACGAGGCCGTGGCGTACCTGAAGCAGCTGCATCAGCTGGTGCGCTTCCTCGACGTTTCCGACGCCGACATGGAGAAGGGGCAGTTCCGCTGCGACGCCAACGTGTCGGTGCGCCGGCCGGGCGAACCCTACGGTACGCGCTGCGAGCTGAAGAATCTCAACTCCTTCCGCTTCATCAAGCAGGCCATCGAATACGAGGTGGCACGCCAGATCGAACTGATCGAGGACGGTGACAAGGTGGTGCAGGAGACCCGCCTGTACGATTCGGCCAAGGGCGAGACCCGTTCGATGCGTGGCAAGGAAGAGGCGCACGACTACCGCTATTTCCCCGATCCCGACCTGCCGGTGCTGCGCCTGTCGCGCGAGGAGGTGGAGGCGATCCGTGCCGGCATGCCGGAGCTGCCGGGCCAGATGCGCAAACGTTTCGAGAGCGAATTCGGTATCACGCCTTACGATGCCGACGTGCTCTCTCAAAGCCGTGAACTGGCCGCCTATTTCGAGGCGCTGGTCGCCGCCCATCCGGCCGATCCGAAGCGCTGTGCCAACTGGCTGGCCAACGAGCTGCTGGGCCGGCTGAAGGAGGCCGGCAAGGAGATCACTGCCTCGCCGGTGAGTGCCGAAGCGCTGGCAGGTCTTATGGACCGTATCGCCGACAACACCATCTCCGGCAAAATCGCCAAGGATGTGCTCGATGCGATGATGGCGGAGGGAAAATCGGCCGACGCGATCATCGAGTCGAAGGGGCTGAAACAGGTGACCGATACCGGTGCGATCGATGCGCTGATTCGTGACGTCATGAACGCCAACCCCGAGCAGGTCGAGGGGTACCGTTCGGGCAAGGACAAGCTGTTCGGCTTCTTCGTCGGCCAGGTGATGAAGGCCAGCCGCGGTCAGGCCAGCCCCGAGATGGTCAACCAGCGGCTCAAGGAGCTGTTGCAGGGGTGATCCGCGCATGACCGGCCGGCTGCGTCAGGGCCTTGTCGCCAGCGCAGTTCTGCTGGCTTTGCTGGCGATTGTCTGGACACGGACCGACATCGGCGCGATGCGGGCGGCAGCCCTGAAATCCGTTGCCGGCCAGATGGATGTCTCGATCCGGGTCGGGAAAGAGCAGCTGGCCTTTTTCCCGTTCTTCGGCGTGCACCTGTCGGATGTCGAACTCGCACGGCAGGACCTGCAGATCACCGCCGATGACGTGTTTGTGCATGTCGGGTTGCTGCCGTTGCTGTTCGGCAAGACGGAAATCCAGTACGTCGAGTTCATGTCGCCGCATTTCCGCTTCCAGAGCCTGCCTTCGGCCGACGTGCCGCTGTCGCAGCTGGCGGCCCTTCCTTTTTCCCGTCTGCAGATTCACCACGGTCTGCTCGCCGTCGGCGACAATCCGCCGCTGCTGAAGGATTTCCAGCTGGATGTGCGGGATATCGGGCGCAACCGTGATATGAACTGGGAATTGCAGGCCATGCTCGACGGGCACCTGCTGCGCAGTCACGGGCGTTTGTCGATGCGCGATGGCCAGCTGCATTCGGGTTTCGGCAAGCTGAAGCTGGAGCAGATTCCGGCCGGCAGGCTGGCGTACTTTCTGCCCGCCGTTCTTGCCAGGCAGCTGACGCCCGGCATGTCGCTGAGCGGATCCGGCACCTGGGATCTGACGTCCATGCGCACCTGGTCGCTGTTCGGCGATCTGCATGTGGCCGATGACGGACACGAACTGGGACAGGCGCGCGGCAAGCTGCAGCGTCAGGAGGATGGCCGGCTCGTCTGGCGCGACAGTTTCCTACACATCGGCGACAAGGCCGTGGTGGCCATCAACGGCGATTGCGATGCCGGTATCTGCGAGAGCCGGCTGAAAGCCAATGGCGTGCCGCTGGGGCTGCTGCGGCCGTTATGGGTGAAAAACGTGCGGCAGCCGGATGGCTGGCAGGGCAATCTCGGTTTCGATGCAACCGCCCGCTGGCAGGGCGATACGTGGCAGTTGCAGGGGGTGGCTTCGGTCGGCCGCAGCAGCATGCGTTTCGGTGCCGACAGGTTCGATCTTCCCGCCATGCGATTACAGGTCGGAAAACTTGGCGGCGAGGGCATGCGCTGGTCGCTGGATAGTGGCCGGATGTTGCTCGTCGGCCAGAACGGCGCACTCGATCTGCAGGCGGCGTTGAGCGATGCCGGCAACGTGAATGCCCGGATTTCCACTGCCGGACTGGCCGATGCCTGGCGGCCGATGGGGAACGTGCTTCTGGCCTCCTTCGGCCAGCCTGCCGAGCTGCGTGGTGACGGCCTGATGAAGGGTGAACTGAATCTGCGGCAATCCGACGGGTTTATGGAAATCGACATGCAGTCGGATCTCGGCAAGCTGCATCTCTCCTACGGCAAATTGTTCGACAAGCCGGCAGGTGTCGAGGCAGCCGGCCGGCTGGAGCTGGGTTTCGGCAAGGACGGGTTGCAACGCCTGGTGATCGACGACGGGCATCTGGCTGGTTCCAGCGTCCGGCAGGTGACCTGGCAACGCCTCCTCGACCGGCAGGTATGGGCCGTCAGCGGAGCACAGTTCGATATCGACGGAATCACGGCGGCTGGGGTGCGCCTGCCGCCGGTGCTGACAGGGTTTGCGGGCAGGTTGTCGGCCGACGTGCAGGGCGAACTGGTCCGGGTGACAGGGCACACCGCCTTGCTGCCGGGCAGTTTGCAGGGATCGCTGACACTCCAGGCATTCGGGTCGGCAGGCTGGCGCTGGAGCGGTCTACTGCAGGGAGGTGGCCGCAAGATCAAATTTTCCCGGCTGCGCCTGGACGGCAATCTCGGCTATGCGGATTTTTCGGGTGACTGGAGCCTGCCGGCGGCGGTTCATGCCGATGTACTGGCCGGAGAACTCGACTGGGAGAAGCTGCAGGCGCTGCCCGGCCTGTGGTCGGAGCTGGCGATCAGCGGCAAGGTCCGGCAGGTCCAGCTGAAATTGCTCGGCAACAGCTGGCAGCAGGTGGGATGCAGCTATCGCTGGCAGGACGGCAAGCTTGTCCTGCGGGATGCCAATGCGCATCTGGCAGGCGGTGACGTGACGGCACGCGAGCTTGCGTTGTCGCCTGCCGACGGATCGCTTGCCTTACAGGGCGATCTGCAGCTACGCAACCTGCATCTGCAGTCGCTGAAAGGGTTGCAGGGATTCGCCGCCTCGGAGCTGAAGGGCCGGCTCTACGGCAACATCAAGCTCGACGGTGCCCTGCCGGCCACCGGACTTGCCGGCTGGCGCAGCAACGGCGACCTGGTGATCTACGACGGTTACCGTTTGCCGAAGGGCGAGGCTGCAGCGGCGGTCGGTACGCTGCCGATGTGGGCGAAGCTCTATGCCTTCCGGATACTGTCGTCGCATTTCGATCTGAAAAATGAGCGTCTCAAACTCAGCGATGTGCAGCTGAAACAGATGGGCGACAGCTATCGCGGCCAAGCGGAGATTGCAGCGGACGGCACCATCAGTGGCGCGATGCGTGATGCGGCGAGTGGTCAGCGCTTTCTGCTGTCGGGAGGCTGGCCGCGCATTATCTGGGAGGCTGAGGCTCCCAAGCGCTAGGCCGGTTTTATTTCAGGGTCTTCAGGAACTCGATGATATCGAGGCGGTTCTGCGGATTCTGCATTTCAGGCAGCGTCGGCATGATCAGCCCATAGGGGTTCGAGTCGACCAGCGCCTTGGCCTTCGGGTCTTTCTTGGAGAAGGCTTCCGGACCGGAAATCCACTCGTTGATCCATGCTTCGTCGTGACGGTCCAGCACGTCCTGCAGCCCCGGTGCACCCACCGGACTGGTCGTATGGTCGGAGTGGTGACAGCGACTGCAGATCACGGTGAATATCTGCTTGCCGTGTTCGAGATTGCCGGTCTGCTGCGTACCGGCCGCATCCGATGCGGCGGTGTTTTCGGCTGCAAGGCCGGCCGATGCTCCGAGCATCACGGCCGCCGTCAGCAAGGCGAAACGTGCATTCATCCCCATATCCTCCTGCGACAGAGTAAGCGGCTTGATTGCCTGCTGCAAGCCGCAAACTTTCCTCGGCTTTTGGCGCTGCCTCGATTGGTGTACCTTTCGCCGGCAAATCAAAACATGCCGGAGTTCCCATGTCGCTTTCACCGCTGACCGCCCTGTCGCCGCTCGACGGCCGCTATGCCTCGAAGACCGATGCCCTGCGCCCGATCTTCAGCGAGTACGGTCTGATCAAGGCACGCGTGACGGTGGAAGTCCGCTGGCTGCAGATGCTGGCAGCTAATGAGGGGATCGTCGAAGTGCCGGCCTTCTCGGCGGCTGCCAATACGTTGCTCGACAGCATCGTCGACAACTTTTCCGAAGCCGATGCAGCACGGGTGAAGGAGATCGAGCGCACCACCAACCACGACGTCAAGGCGGTGGAGTACCTGCTGAAGGAGAAGGTGGCCGGGAATGCGGAACTTGCCTCCATCGCCGAGTTCTTCCACTTCGCCTGCACCAGCGAGGACATCAACAACCTCTCCTATGCGCTGATGCTGAATGAGGCGCGCACCACGGTGCTGCTGCCGATGTTCGACAAGATCATCGATATTGTGGTGAACGGTGCCCACGCCATGGCAGACCAGCCGCTGCTTGCCCGCACGCACGGCCAGCCGGCCAGCCCGTCGACGATGGGCAAGGAGTGGGCGAATGTCGCCTACCGCATGCGTCGCCAGCGCGAACAGGTTGCCGCTGTGCCGATGCTCGGCAAGATCAACGGTGCGGTGGGCAACTACAATGCGCATCTGGCCGCCTATCCGGAACTGGACTGGCCGGCTACGGCCCGCGGCTTCGTCGAGTCGCTGGGACTTGTCTGGAATCCCTACACCATCCAGATCGAGCCGCACGATTACATCGCCGAACTCAACGATGCGGTGGCACGCTTCAACACCATCCTGATCGATTTCTGCCGCGATATCTGGGGTTACATCTCGCTCGGCTACTTCAAGCAGAAGGTGGTAGCCGGCGAGGTCGGCTCCTCCACCATGCCGCACAAGGTCAACCCGATCGACTTCGAGAACGCCGAGGGGAATCTAGGGCTGGCCAACGCCGTGCTGCGTCATCTTGCAGAAAAACTGCCGATCTCCCGCTGGCAGCGAGATCTGACCGACTCGACGGTGCTGCGCAACCTCGGCGTCGGTTTCGGCTATTCGCTGCTTGCTTACGAGTCGGCATTGCGCGGTATGGGCAAGCTGGAGCTGAATCCCGATCGCCTGGCGGCCGACCTCGATGCCACCTGGGAGGTGCTGGGTGAGGCGGTGCAGACGGTGATGCGCCGCTACGGTCTGGAAAATCCCTACGAGCAGATGAAGGCGCTGACCCGCGGCAAGGGCATTACCCCCGAAGCGCTGCGCGAGTTCGTGAACGGTCTGTCCATTCCCGATGATGCGAAGCAGCGCCTCCTGGCCATGACGCCGGCGAGCTACACCGGCAATGCGGAGCGGCAGGCGAAGGATATTTGAATTCGGGGAAAGGATGCTCCCTAGAGCGTTTTCGGCTTGCCGTATAGACCGACAAAATCTTCGGCCGGGACCGGAGGGCTGAACAGATAGCCCTGTACTTCATCGCATCCCAGGTCTTTCAGGAGCTGAAGCTGTGCGTCGGTTTCCACACCTTCGGCGATGACATTGAGCTTCAGCGTGTGGGCCAGCTGAATGATGCCTTTGACGATGGCGGCATCGCCGGGATTTTCGACCATGTCCCGCACAAAGGACTGATCCACCTTGAGCTTGTCCACGGCCAGCCGTTGCAGGTAGGAGAAGCTGGAGTAGCCCGTTCCGAAATCATCAATGGATAGCTTGACGCCGATTTCCTTGAGCCTGTGCAGCGTATCCACCACCACTTCGATATCGTGCAGCAGGATGGATTCGGTCAGTTCGAGCTCGAGATGATTGGCCGGCAAACCTGAGTGAGCGAGTGCACTGGCAACCGTCTCAACGATATTGCCATGCTGGAACTGCATCGCCGAGAGATTGATGGCGACAAGCATTGGCGGCAACTGATGGCTTTCACGCCATGCCTGTGCCTGCCTGCAGGCCTCATCGAGTACCCAGGCACCGAGAGGAATAATGAGACCGCTTCGTTCGGCCAGCGGGATAAATTTGATCGGAGGGATCAATCCATGCTGGGGATGTTGCCAGCGAACCAGAGCCTCTGCTCCGGTCACTTCCCCACTGACCGTATTGATCTGGGGCTGGTAATAAAGACTGAATTCCTTCTTCTCCATGGCATGACGCAATTGCTCCAGTAGCTGTATACGTTCCAGCGCATGGATATTCATCTGCTCGGTAAAAAAGTGATGGATATTTCTTCCGGCAAGCTTGGCATGTTGAAGGGATGTTTCGGCTTGCCTGAGCAGGGTATCGAAATCCTTGCCATCGTTCGGATAAATGGTGATGCCGATGCAAACGCTGATCGTCAGGGTATGGTGATCGATCGTGAAAGGCTCGTTGAAGGCATAGATGATTTCCTGAGCGATGGTTTCGATCGTGGCCACACCATCCACACCGCTTAACATGATGACAAATTCATCACCCCCTTCCCGGCTGATCGTGTCGGTATCGCGAATGCAACCCTGCAGGCGCTCGACGACCTGCAGTAGCAATTGATCGGCAAGGGTGCGCCCCAGGCTGTCATTGACCAGTTGAAAGTCATCGATATCGAGAAAAAGGATGCCCACGTCCAACTTGCGTCGTCTGGCCACGACCTTCGCCAGCTCAAAACGATCGCGCAGCAGGATGCGATTGGGCATGCCGGTTAACGGATCGTGATGCGCCATGAAATCAAGTTTTTCCTGGGCTTCCTTGTGTGCGCTCCGAGTGCGCAATGCTTCTATTCCATAGGCAAGATCACTGGCCATCTCTTCCAGCAATTCCACCTCCCCTGGGTTAAATGCGTCGGGTTCGGATGCATAGAGGGTGAGTACGGCCAATACTTGCTTGTCGATAATAACAGGCAGGGCGATGCTCGACTGGTAGCCGCGTTTGATGGCGGCTTCCCGCCATGGAGCCATTTTCGGATTATGCAGACAATCCTGATTGACGACGGTCTTGCCTGTTCTTATCGCGCTGCCGGTGGGACCCTGCCCGCGTTCCGTATCAGCCCAGGTGATATCGGCGCTGCTCAGATACCCGTCTTCAAATCCGTACTCGGCAATCGGGTGCACGCCTTTACCGGAATCATGTTCAACCATACCGACCCAGGCCATCACGTAGCCACCGGTTTCCACAATGATCCGGCACATCTCATTCAGGAGGGTTGTTTCGTTAGTGGAACGGACCAGTACCGAATTACAGGCGCTGATGGTACGCAGGGCACGGTTCGCCTGCCGCAGATCTGACTCCGCACGGTATCTTTCCGTGACATTCTGCTTGGTGAAAATCAGGAACTCTGTTTCTCCCCCATGTGAAATCGGGGTCAGATTCCAGTCCCAGTAAGTTGCGCCCTTCTCCGGATGCTCCGGATCAGCAAAAGACTGTGCCCTGGCGCCGTAAGCCTCGCCTGCTTTTACGACCTCGCGAAAAGTGTCAATGTCATCGGACGGGTGAATATCGAAATGGTTTTTTCCCGGAAAGAAGGAGACATCCTTGCCGACCGCTTGCGCATACGCTTGGTTGACGCGTATATAATTGAAGTCCTTATCCAGCAGGGCGATGCAGTCATGGGTGTGTCGGTAAAATACCTCCAGCAGTTCGGCCTGGTATCTGGTTTCGGCCTTGACTCTCAGATTGTTCAAATATTGGGCAATAATGCCAGTGGCGACAAACATGAGCGCAGTAACGCTTCGCATCCATAATTCGTGGGATTCAGAGGGGACGAAACAGGCGGCAATGCCATCCCCCCTGAATACGAAGCAATGAAGCGATGCTTCCAGCAGCCAGTAGAGTATGGCTGCTGCCATCCCTAGATATATCAGGCGTCTGGAATGCATCCCCCCTCCATCCAGCAGACTTGGCACCCTATTATGTATCCATCATAGATGATAATGGATGGAATGCCCCGACGCCTGGCGATGTTCTCTTCACGTACGGAGGGCGAGTCGGCACCGTCACCTTCGGGATGGTCAGTAGGGAGTGCCGTTCTTGCGGGTGAACAGCCATCGGCCGTCGACAAGCCGGGCCATGAGATCATCGTCAGGGTAAGTGGCGGAGTCGCCCGGCGTCCGATCGCCGATCTCCAGATAGACGACTTCCGCTGACGTTTCGTTGACAAGCTGATGGGCGTCGCCGGTACCGGACTTGAAGCCCGCGCACATGCCTGGAGCAAGTTGCAGCCTGCCGCCGTCGGTTACGAGGGTGGGCGAGCCCTCCAGCACGTAGATGAATTCGTCCTGTTTGCTGTGAGCATGACGCAGTGCAGATATGGCTCCGGGGGCGAGACGGGTCAGGTTGATACCGAAATTGCCGAGACCGAAGAGATCGCCGAGCGGGCGTTTTTCGCGGCCTTGCATGCGTGAAGCGAAAGGTTCCGGATAGCTGGACGGTCTGCAGCGCGGCGGGGCTTCGGCTGCCACGATGGCGGTGGGGTATTTGATTCCGGGCATGGTAACCTCCGTTCCAGAACTGCGGGTGGCCCCTGTACTATTCCGTTGCGCCTGACATTACCCGGGTTTCTCGGTCAGTTGCAGGATGTTGACGTGGATGGCCTCGCCGAGTTCCCTGAGGAACTGCTGCCGGCGTCGGTACATCGCCCGTTTCTTTGACGGCACCTCTTCGAGCGGCCGGTCGACCGTTTCGAGCGGGAGTTCGACAAACTTCGGATTGCTTGCCAGCACCGTGCCTCCCGATTCCATCCAGATGCTTTCGTAATCCATCTGGATTCTGCGTTTGCGGTCGCTTTTGAACGACAGGCAACGATAAACGTGGCTGGCGTTACGCACGGCAAGCAGGCGCGTGATACCGGCATGGCGAAGCAGTTCGCGAAGCGTAAAGAGCAGGATGGCCGGCGGCCGGAGTCCGTGCATGTGTCTGGTGATCTCCCGGATCTGCTCCGCACTGTCCTGGCCTCCCTGCAGGCCGCCGATATAGCCGTGGATCTCTTCGCCGGCATGCATCAGCGCGAAGGTCAGGTAAAAGATATCCTTGTTATCGCTGCCGCGGACTAGGCAGAGCGTGAATTCGCCTTCCATATCGAAGCGCGGCAAGTGTTTGATCACGAGGTGATAGAAACTACCGTCTTCCAGTGAAAAGCGGCCGACCTCGGCGCCGTTACCTAGAAACACCTGTTCGAGAAGCTGCGGGTTCAGGTGGGTCAGCAGCCATTTGTACTGGTCGATTACTGCGCGGTGTCGCTTGTCCGTGGGCATGCCGCAATGGATGTAGGGACGGAAGGCCTTGTCGCTCAGGCGCGGGTGCGCGTTCAGGATTTTTTCCATCATCGGGATTTGCAACATGTCGACCCAGTCTGTTACGTATTGCGAACGTGCCAGCGACAGGATGCCCAGGCGTACCAGCAGCCGGCGCAGCCGGTGTTCGAAGCGGGGGCCGGCATGGCTTTTCAACACGAGCTGCCTGAATTTCGACAGCAGCAACTGTTTTTCGGTATTCACGGATTGACGGGGGTCGCGACAGTGCCTTGAAGTGCGATGGGTTCTGGCAGGAGCATGGCTGTTTTTTTTACCTCTTGGCGAACCGCCAGCGTCATTGAAGAGGAATATCGGCTAAAGCGCAAGCGACAAGGCAGATGTGGCGTTGTTCTACTTTGCCGGCTTGATAATTGCCGCAGATCGGCTAAATAGGAGAACAGGTAAAAAGCTGTCGGATGGGTGGGGTGCCATGTCGAAGCCGGTGAAGCTGCTGCTTGCTTGCCTGCTCTGTCTTGCCGTGATCGTCGGCATCGCGCTCCTGATCCAGGCGCTTATCCAGCGTTGATCCGGCACGAAACAAAAGGAGAAACCGATGAAAAAGAATATGGGAACCATCGACCGGGTCATCCGGCTCATTATTGTCGCAGCCATCGCCGCACTCTATTTCGCCGGCCAGTTGAGCGGTCTGGCCCTTATCATCCTGGGCATCGTTGCCGTGGCGTTCCTGCTGACCAGCCTGATCGGCTGGTGTCCGATCTATTATCCCTTCGGCCTCTCGACCTGCAAAAAGGAGAGCGGGCAAGGTTGAGCGAACCAGCTGCTGTCGCCCCCTCGCGGGGGCGGCGGTCAGCGCAGCTCTTCGGGCAGGCTGAAGGTCACATTCTCCTCGCGCACCGTCAGCGTTTCGGCGCGTACGTGCTCGATCTTCTCCAGATAGCGTTTCACTTCCTGCACCAGAACTTCCGGTGCCGAGGCACCGGCGGTGAGGCCGACATGCGGGCGTCCCTTCAGCCAGGCCGGGTCGATGTCGTCGGGGCTGTCGATCAGGTAGGCCGGGCAGCCGCCCCTTTCGGCAACCTCGCGCAGCCGGTTGCTGTTCGAGGAGTTTTTCGAACCGATCACCAGTACCAGGTCCACCTTCTCGGCCAGTGCCTTCACGGCTGCCTGCCTGTTGCTGGTGGCATAGCAGATATCCTCGCGTTTCGGCCCCTGGATATTCGGGAAACGCCGCTTCAGTGCGTCAATCACGTCGGCTGTGTCGTCCACCGACAAGGTCGTCTGCGTGACATAGGCGAGCTTGTCCGGATCGCGGACGGCAAGCGAATCGACCTCCTCCGGCGTTGAAATAAGCAGTACCGCGCCTGCCGGCGCCTGGCCCATGGTCCCCTCCACTTCCGGATGGCCGGCATGACCGATCAGGATCACCTGATCGCCGTTGTGGTAATGGCGCAGCAGTTCCATGTGCACCTTGGTGACCAGCGGGCAGGTGGCGTCGATTACCCTGAGGCCCCGTTGCTGCGCCCGCTGCCGGACCGCCTGGCTCACACCATGCGCCGAGAAGATCAGAATGGCACCGTCGGGCGCGTCGTCCACCTCGTTGACGAATACCGCGCCCTTCTTGCGCAGATCCTCGACGACGAACTTGTTGTGTACGATCTCGTGGCGCACGTAGACCGGCGCGCCGAATATCTGCAGCGCCCGTTCGACGATCTCGATCGCCCGGTCCACGCCGGCGCAAAAACCCCTCGGTTCGACCAATAACACCTGGTTCACTGTCATTTCTCCTCGACGCACAGACGGGAAAGTCTATCATTGGCCCCTGCGATCGTCATGAAAGGAGGCTCACCATGGCCGGCTATGCAATCAACCCCGGAGATTCTGCGCCTGATTTCGAGCTGCCGGTCTGGCCGGCGGGAATGCTGAAGCTTTCCGACCTGCGCGGCCGCTGGGTGGTGCTCTATTTCTATCCGAAGGATAACACGCCGGGCTGCACCACCGAGTCGTGCGGTTTCCGCGACGCCGAGGCCGATTTTTCCGGTATCGATGCCGCCATTGTCGGTGTCAGCCGCGATTCGCTGGCCTCGCACAAGAAATTCGCCGACAAGTTCGGGCTGCAGTTCCCGCTGATCTCCGATAGTGATGAAGTGCTCTGCAACGCCTTCGACGTGATCCAGATGAAGAACATGTACGGCAAGCAGGTGCGCGGCATCGAGCGCTCCACTTTCCTCATCGATCCGGCCGGCGTGATTCGTGCCGCATGGCGCAAGGTGAAGGTGGACGGCCATGTCGCGGAAGTGATGACGAAGCTGAAGGAGCTGCGCGGCTGAGCATGCTCACCGGCAAGCGCATCCTCATCGGCATCGGCGGCGGCATCGCCGTCTATCGTGTCGCCGAGCTCGCCCGCCTCTTGATGAAGCAGGGGGCCGAGGTGCGTTGTGTGATGACCAAAGCGGCGCAGCAGTTCGTCACGCCGCTCACCTTCGAGGCGCTGACCGGCGAAGCGGTGCACAGCGAGCTGTTCGACCTGACAGCCGAAAGAACGATGGGGCATATCGCGCTGGCACGCTGGGCCGATGTGCTGCTGCTCGCACCCGCGACGGCCAACCTGCTGGCCAAGCATGCGTACGGTATCGCCGACGACCTGCTGACGACGCTGCTGCAGGTGCGCGAAGGGCCGGTACTGGCGGCACCGGCGATGAACGTCTCGATGTGGCGCTCGCCGGCGACACAAGCCAACGTCGCCATCCTGCGCGAACGCGGGGTGAGTTTTATCGGCCCGGTGGCCGGGGCTCTTGCCTGCGGCGAGGAGGGAGAAGGCCGGCTGGCCGAGCCGGAGGCGATCGTTGCCGCCCTGTTGCCGCTGGTATCCGAACAGAAACTTGCCGGCCAGCGCTGGGTGATCAATGCCGGACCGACCCGCGAGGGCTGGGACGACGTGCGGGTGCTCTCCAACCGTGCCAGCGGCCGGCTGGGGGTATGCCTAGCCGAGGCGGCTGCGGCGATGGGGGCTCGTGTGACGCTGGTGGCCGGGCCCGGCACGCCGGCGAGTCTTGCCGGTTTCGAGCGCGTCGATGTCGAAACGGCGCACGAGATGCAGGCGGCCTGCGAATCCCTGGCGAAGAATGCCGATGTTTTCGTGGCGACGGCGGCGGTCAGCGATTACCGCTTTGCCGCGCCCGTCGAGGGCAAGATCAAGCGCGAGGGACGCGAAACGCTGCAGGCGGAGTTCGCCGCCAATCCGGATATCGTTGCCGGCATCGCCGCGATGCCGGAGCGGCCGCGGAAGGTGATCGCCTTTGCCGCCGAGCGGAGCGACCACGTAGCGCATGCCCGCGACAAGCTGGCGCGCAAGAAGGTGGATGCCGTTGTCGCCAACGACGCCTCGCGCATGGGTGCTGCCACGGGCAGCGGCTGGTGGGTGACTGTTGATAAGGTCGTCGAGCTGCCGGAGGCGGACAAGGCGATATTCGCACAATCGTTGATCGAACAAATTCAGGCAATGGGGTGGAAAGCGTGAACAAGAGATCGGATGCCGGGCCGACGGTCCGTCTGCAGAGGCTGCCGCACGGCGAGGGTCTGGAGCTGCCGCACTACGCCAGCGAGCATGCCGCCGGCATGGACCTGCGTGCTGCCATCGGCGAGGACATGGTTCTCAATCCGGGCGAGCACCGGCTGATTCCGACCGGTTTCGCCATGGCGCTGCCGGAAGGTTATGAGGCGCAGGTGCGGCCGCGTTCCGGGCTGGCGCTGAAACACGGCATCACGGTGCTGAACAGTCCCGGCACGGTCGACGCCGACTATCGCGGCGAGGTGGGGGTGATCCTGATCAACCACAGCGACGTGCCGTTTCATATCCAGCGCGGCGACCGCATCGCGCAGATGGTCATCGCCGCCTATGCGAGAGTGCAGCTGGAGGAGTGCGAATCGCTCGACGAGACGGCGCGCGGTGCCGGCGGTTTCGGCAGTTCGGGCAAACATTGATGGGCGGCAAACGCTGATGCAGGGCTGGCTGGCATCCCGGAGGCTGCGGCTGGTATGGACGGCGCTGGTGCATATCGCCGCCGATGCCGAGCCGGTCTCCGGCAAGGTGCTGAGCGAGCGCCTGAACTGTTCGAGGCGCTATCTGGAGGCCGACCTGCAGTCGCTGGCGCAATGCGGCTTGCTGGATTCGCGACGGGGTGCGAAAGGCGGCTATTTGCTGTCGCGCAGCCCGCAGCGCCTGAGCCTGCTGGATGTGTTGCAGTGTCTTGGCAGCGAGAAGGGCGAAAGCGAAGCACCAGGCTGCCCGGTGCAGCAGCAGGTAGTCATGGTGCAGCTCGAAGAGGTGCAGGCGGCGATGGGCGAGCTGTTGACCGGCATTACCCTGGCCGATGCGGTGGCGAAGGCCGAGGCGGCCGGGCTGCTCCGCGCGCCGAAATCCAGTCCCGATTTCTGTATTTAACCGATGAACGCGGCGACCGCCCTGTTGTACGACGCCCTGCTGGCCGAGGCGGCCCTGCGCCCCGCGGCACGGCTCGCCATCGTCAATGCC
>DATLWR010000156.1:0-15970 GCA_035576205.1 Mariprofundaceae bacterium | reverse complement strand
CTTGGCGATGTTGTTGATGAGCTCCATCATGTTCACGGTCTTGCCCACGCCGGCGCCGCCGAACAGGCCGACCTTGCCGCCCTTGGCGATCGGCGCCATCAGGTCGATCACCTTGATGCCGGTCTCGAGAATCTCCTGGGCAGGTGCCAGCTCCTCGAAGGTCGGGGCCTCGCGGTGGATACCCCAGCGATCCTCGCTCTTCACGTCGGCGCCGTCGAAGTCGATGCCTTCGCCGAGCACGTTCATGATGCGGCCCAGGGTCGCCTTGCCGACCGGCACCTTGATGCAGTCGCCGGTGTCTTCCACCGCCATGCCGCGCTTCAGGCCGTCGGTCGAGCCGAGTGCCACGGCGCGCACGGTGTTGTCACCGATATGCTGCTGCGTCTCCAGCGTCAAGCCGGCTTCCTTGATCACCAGCGCGTTATAGATATTCGGCAGCTTGCCGGATGCGAAACGAATATCCACAACCGGTCCGATTACTTGCACAATGGTTCCACTCATCGTTACGACCTCTCCAATCTCAATTCAAAACTTATTCGGACGCGGCCGCACCGGCGCAGATTTCTGCAATCTCGCGCGTGATGCCAGCCTGGCGTGCCTTGTTGTAGGTGATCTTCAGATCCTTGACGATGCCCTTGGCGTTGTCCGTCGCCGCCTTCATCGCCACCATGCGCGCCGAGTGCTCGCACGCCTTGTTCTCGAGCACGGCATGGTAGACCAGCGACTCGACATAGCGGCGCAGCAGCGCGTCGAGCGCCGACTTGCTATCCGGCTCGTACAGGTAGTCCCAGTAGCCCGGATGGCTCTCCTTGACCGGAGCCGGACAAGGGATCAGACGCATCACCTCGGGCGTCTGCGTCATCGTATTCACATACTCACTGTAGACAAGATGGACTTCGTCCACCTGGCCGCTCATGTAACGCTCGATCGCCACGTTGACCACACCCAGCACGTCCTTCAGCTCGGCCGCATCGGGAATGTTCTCGGCTGCCGCCTGCAGGTCGTCGACGACCTTGCGCATGAACATGCCGGCGCGACGGCCGATCGTGTAGGCCTCGACACCTACCTTGGCTTCCTTGACGATGCCGAGGGCACGCTTCAGCACATTGGTGTTCAGGCCTCCGCACAGACCCTTGTCGGTCGTGACGACGATGACGCCGATCTTCTTGATTTCCTTGCGGCCGGACACGATCGGGTGGGCGAACTCCGGATGCGCCTGCATCAGGTTGCCGATCACGCGGCGGATGCCTTCCGCATAGGAACGACCCGCCAGCACACGGTCCTGGGCCTTGCGCATCTTACTGGCCGCAACCAGCTCCATGGCCTTGGTGATCTTGCCCGTGTTCTGAATGGCCTTGATCTGGCCACGGATCTCCTTGGCTGTTGCCATTGCGCGCTCCTTAGTAGGTGCCGTTGGCCTTGAAGTCGGCAATCGCCTTCTTCAGGCCATCCGCGATCTGGTCGGAGAGCGCCAGCTCAGCATTCAGGGTTTCGATCAGCTTGCTGTAGTTCGACTTCAGGTAGGCGAGGTAAGCCTTCTCGAAGTCGACCACGCGGTTGACCGCGATGTCGTCCAGATCGCCGGCGTTCAGGGCGAACAGCACGGCAGTGATTTCAGCGACCGACAGCGGCGAGTTCTCGCCCTGCTTCAGCGCTTCCATGCCGCGCTTGCCGCGCTCGATCTGCTTGCGGGTCGCCGGATCGAGATCCGAGGCGAACTGTGCGAAGGCAGCCAGCTCACGGTACTGCGCCAGGTCCAGACGCAGGCCGCCGCCGACCTTCTTGACCGCCTTGGTCTGTGCAGCACCGCCCACACGGGAAACGGAGAGGCCGACGTTCACAGCCGGACGCTGGCCGGCGTTGAACAGGCCGGTCTCCAGGAAGATCTGGCCGTCGGTAATGGAGATGACGTTGGTCGGCACGAAGGCGGAAACGTCGCCTTCCTGGGTCTCGATGATCGGCAGCGCGGTCAGAGAACCGGTCTTGCCCTCGACCTTGCCCTTGGTGAATTCCTTCACGTAGTCGGCATTGACGCGGGAAGCGCGCTCCAGCAGACGCGAGTGCAGGTAGAAGACGTCGCCCGGGTAGGCTTCGCGGCCCGGAGGACGGCGCAGGATCAGCGAAACCTGACGATAGGCCCAGGCCTGCTTGGTCAGGTCGTCATAGATGATCAGCGCGTCTTCGCCGCGGTCGCGGAAGTACTCGCCCATGGTGCAGCCGGAGTACGGCGCCAGGTACTGCAGGGCGGCGGACTCGGAAGCGGAAGCGGAGACGATGATGGTATTCTCCAGAGCGCCGTGCTCCTTCAGCGTACGCACAACGTTGGCGACACTGGAGGCCTTCTGGCCGACGGCCACGTAGACGCAGGTCACGCCGGTGCCCTTCTGGTTGATGATGGTATCGAGCGCGATGGCGGTCTTGCCGGTCTGGCGGTCACCGATGATCAGCTCGCGCTGGCCGCGACCGACCGGAATCATCGCGTCGATGGCCTTGATGCCTGTTGCCAGCGGCTGGTCGACGCTCTGACGCCAGATCACGCCCGGTGCCACCTTCTCGACGATGTCGGTCGCCTTGGCATTGATCGGGCCCTTGCCGTCGATCGGCTCACCCAGCGGGTTGACCACGCGGCCCTTCAGTTCCGGACCGACCGGCACCTCGAAGATCTTGCCGGTGCACTTCACCTGGTCGCCTTCGCGCAGGTGCTTGTACTCACCGAAGATCACCGCGCCGACGCAGTCTTCCTCAAGGTTCAGCACGATGCCGCGGGTGCCGCCGGCGAATTCCAGCAGCTCACCGGCCATGGCGCCGGAGAGGCCGTGGATCAGCGCCACGCCGTCACCGACGGTGACGATACGGCCGACATTGGCATCCACCGCACCAGCAGCGTAACCCTTGATCTGCTCCTTGATGATCGAACTGATTTCTGTCGTGTCGAGTTTCATAATCAACCTCTATTCGATTCTTGGCGGCGCGGGCCGCAAATATCCTGTTCGGCCGGGGCTTTTAGCCCGCAATGGCCTGTTTCAATCCGTCCAGTCGCGAACGCAGCGAGTAATCGATCTGGCGATCGCCCAGCTTCACGATCATGCCGCCGATAATGGAGGCGTCCTCGTGCACGTCGAGCCGCACGCTGCGCCCGACCGATGCCGTCAGCGCCTTGGCGATCTTCTCCTGCGCGTCGGCTTTCAGCGGCGCTGCCACTGTCACCTCGGCCACCAGCTCGCTCTCGCTCTGGCGCACCATCTCCTCGACCATGTCGCGGATCTCCGGCAGCAGCGTCAGCTTGTTGCGCCCGGCCAGCAGGGCAACCAGCGACTCCAGCTCCTTCGGCAACTTGCCGGCCGCCTTGAGGGCGACAGCACTCTTGTCGGCCGCAGTCACGGCGGGGGAACCGAGAAACTCGGCCGCCGACGCATCGGCAGCGACCGTCGCCAGCGCCTCGAGACCCGGGCGCAGCTTGGCTCCTTCGCCGATCAGCTCGAACAGCGCGCGGGCGTAGCGACGTGAAATGCGCAGCGTACTCATGCGTTGCCAAAGCCCTTGGCGACGATACCATCGATCAGCTTGCCGTGGCGGGACGCATCCAGCTCGGCCTCGACAACCTGCGAGGCGGCCAGCATGGCGATGTCGGCCACTTCCTTGCGCAGCGTCTGGCGGGCACGTGCAACCTCGGCATTCACCTCTTCGCGGGCGGCATCGAGAATCCCTTCGGCCTCGACACGGGAGCGGTTCAGCGCTTCCTCGTTGATCTCCGCCGCACGCTTTTCGGCTGCTGCGATGATGTCGTGCGCCTTCTTGCGAGCCGCCTCGAGCTGCTTGGCCGCCTCGACATCCGCCAGGGCCTTGGCCTCCAGGCCGGCCTCGGCAGCTGCCAGACCCTCGGCAATCCTGCCGGAGCGGGCTTCCATCAGCGAGTTCAGCGGGCCGTAGAGAAGTTTCCACAGCACCCAAACCATCGTGATGAACACCACGATCTGGGCAAGAAATGTCAGGTCAATGCTCATGAGTCACTCCTCGCAAATAGCTAGACTTGTTCGACACCCAGACCTTAAGCGAGGAACGGGTTGGCGAACAGGAACCACAGTGCGAAAGCCATGATGATGAACGGGAAGGACTCCATCAGACCGGCGAAGATGAACATGTTGAACATCAGCTGCGGACGCATTTCCGGCTGACGGGAAATGCCCTCCAGCGTCTTCGAGCAGATCAGACCCCAGCCGATGGCCGAGCCGAGGCCCGCAGCAGCCAGAATCACACCCACAGAGATTGCCGTCGCGGCGGTGATGATTGTCGTTGGTTCCATTTCAGATACTCCTATACAGCGTTAGTTTATAAAGAATCAATGCTCGGCCGGCTGGTGTGCAATGGAAAGGTACACCACCGACAGAATCATGAAGATGAAGGCTTGCAGCAAACCGATGAACATGTGGAACATCGACCAGCCGAGGCCGACCAAGAGACCCATAACCTCGGAGACAGCGCCACCGACGCTCATCATGTCTCCAAGCTTGTCGGCCAGCAGCAGCGATGCGATCAGCAGGAAGATCACCTCGCCGGCGAACATGTTGCCGAAAAGTCGGAAGGAGAGGGAGAGCGGCTTGGCCAGCTCCTCGATCAGCTTCAGGACCAGATTCAGCGGGATCAGCAGCACGCCGAGCAGCTTGACGATCGGATTCTTCGCGCCCAGCAGCAGGCTGGCGAACGGCTGCAGCAGCAGCTCCTTCATGAAGTGGACCGGCTTGAGCTTGAACTCGTAGTACAGCACCAGGATGAACACCGACAGCGCCATGGCGACCGGCAGGTTGAGGTCGTTGGTCGGCACCTGGCGGAAGGAGTGCAGGCCGAAGGCACCCGCCACATGATGCATCAGGTAGGCCGGCAGGATGTCGAGCGTGTTGCACAGCAGGATGAAGACGAAGATGGTCAGCGCCAGCGGTGCGATCAGCGGATTGTTGACCGGGAAGTTGTCCCGCACCGTCTGGTTGATGAACTCGATCACCGATTCCATGAAGTTCTGCGTGCCGGAAGGAGCCCCTTCGACAAGGCGGCTGCGCAGCCAGGCAGCGAAGAGAATCAGCCCAAAGGCAATGAAAAGAGTAAGCAGCATCGTGTCGAGATGCAGCCGCATGAAAGGATTCGAGTCGTCGAACGACACCGTCCAGTACTGGAGATGTTCGGAAATTCCACCGCTGTGGCCCTGCTCAGCCAAGTTCAGACCCTCCATTCAATCTTGTGCCGGCATACGCGGCACGAAAACCCGTGATATAAACCGCCACCTGGGCGACCAGCATGCCCGCAGCCACATACAGCAGATGCAGACCTAACCGGTACGCAACGGCCAGCAAAGCCAGAACCGCCAGAAACCGCGCCACCGCCATGCCGTACAGCAACCGTTGGCCCGTCCTGGCCTCCTGTCGCGACGCCCGGGACACCACCCGGACCAGGACCATCGCATTCGCGGCCATCAGCACCAGCCCGTAGGCAAAAGCCGGAAACCGGTCGATCACACCCAGCAGCCAGAACACGGCAGCCATGACCAGCAGCATCCCCAGCTGCATTGCAAGCAGGCGGATCGCGATATTGCCGGGCGAACCCTCGTCGAAACTGGTTTGATTGCTCACGCCGAGCACTCGGCCACGCATCCCCCCAATCCAGCGCGACGATTTCTAGCAGAACCGGCTAGCCGTTTCAAGCGCTGAAATAGTACGGTCAATGCTATTCGTAGACGGCCCGCAGCCCTTCCAGGTAGCGCTGCGCCCGGGTGAGCCGCCCCTCCAGCATCGCATCCGGATCCTCGCCGAGGGCTGCCACCGATTCACGGGCATATTCGAGCTTCGTCGCCTCATCCATCTGCGCCCAGTCGGAAGCGTCGACGATGCCGTCGCCGGTCTTGTCGAAGCGCGCATCCACCGACAGGCCGCCCGCCGCCGTGGCCGCGCCGGTCGTATCGGACTTGTCGGAGGTGGCGGCACCCTTGCCGGCCGTCGGCGCCGAAGCGCTGTCCGCTGCGGCCCCGTCCGTAGCAGTGGCCGGGTCAGCCGCATCGGCGGCAGCGGCCGCCACAACCGGCAACAGCAGGCAGCAGAGCAGCAGCGCCGCCCTGCAGCCGAACCGTGGCGCCGCCTCGCGCATCAGTAGCGGTAGTGGTCCGGCTTGTACGGACCCTCGACCGGCACGCCGATATAGTCGGCCTGCTGCTGGGACAGCTTCGTCAGTTTGACGCCGATCTTGGCCAGGTGCAGGCGCGCCACTTCCTCGTCGAGATGCTTGGGCAGCGTGTAGACCTTGTTCTCGTAGGCGTCGGTGCGCGTGAACAGCTCGATCTGCGCCAGCGTCTGGTTGGAGAAGGAGTTGGACATCACGAAGCTCGGGTGGCCGGTGGCGCAGCCGAGGTTCACCAGCCGCCCTTCGGCCAGCAGCGTGATGCGCTTGCCATCGGGGAAGATGATCTGGTCGACCTGCGGCTTGACGTTCTCCCACTCGTACTTCTTCAGCGACGCCACATCGATCTCATTGTCGAAGTGGCCGATGTTGCAGACGATCGCCTGGTCCTTCATCGCCGCCATGTGGTCGTGGGTGATGACGTGGTAGTTGCCGGTGGTGGTGACGAAGATGTCGCCGAGTGCAGCCGCCTCGTCCATGGAAACGACGCGGTAACCTTCCATCGCCGCCTGCAGCGCGCAGATCGGGTCAATCTCGGTCACCCAGGTGGTGGCACCCATGCCGCGGAAAGCCTGTGCGCAACCCTTGCCGACGTCGCCGTAGCCGAGCACCACGCAGATCTTGCCGGCGATCATTACGTCGGTGGCGCGCTTGATGCCGTCGAGCAGCGACTCGCGGCAGCCGTAGAGGTTGTCGAACTTCGACTTGGTCACCGAGTCGTTGACGTTGATGGCCGGGAACGGCAGGTCGCCCTTCGCCGCCATCTGGTAGAGGCGGTGCACACCGGTGGTGGTCTCCTCGGTGACGCCCTTGATGTTCGCCTTGATGCGCGAATAGAAGGTCGGGTCCTTGGCGAGCTTCGCCTTGATGGCGGCGAACAGGCACTCCTCCTCCTCGCTGGCCGGCTTGGCGATCACCGACGGATCCTTCTCGGCCTTGGAGCCCAGGATCACCAGCAGGGTGGCGTCGCCGCCGTCGTCGAGGATCATGTTCGGCGTGCCGCCGTCATGCCACTCCATGATGCGGTGGGTGTACTCCCAGTACTCGGTGAGCGACTCGCCCTTGTAGGCGAAGACCGGGATCTTCTCGGCGGCGATGGCGGCCGCGGCATGGTCCTGGGTGGAGAAGATATTGCAGGAGGCCCAGCGCACCTCGGCACCGAGCGCGACCAGGGTCTCGATCAGCACGGCGGTCTGGATAGTCATGTGCAGGGAGCCGGCGATGCGCGCACCCTTCAGCGGCTGCTCGGCAGCGTATTTCTGGCGCACCGCCATCAGGCCCGGCATCTCCGTCTCGGCGATGCGGATCTCCTTGCGGCCCCAGTCAGCCAGCTTCAGGTCGGCAACCTTGTAATCGTGTCCAAACATTTCTCATACTCCTTTTCTCATCAAGTTGTATGAGCGTCGTTGAACTTCACATCCCGACTGAGCCTGGCGGGCAGTTACCCGTCGCAACGCTCCTCAGTCCGGAACCGTGGCGGCCGAAACCGCCCGCAATCAAACGCCGGCGGCAGCCTTCAGGGCCACGACCTTGTCGGTCCTCTCCCAGGTGAATTCCGGCAGTTCGCGGCCGAAGTGGCCGTAGGCGGCGGTCTTCGCATAGATCGGACGCAACAGGTCGAGCTGCTGCACGATCCCCTTCGGGCGCAGATCGAACACGTCGCGCACGATCCTGGCGAGTTTGCCCTCGTCGATCTTGCCGGTGCCGAAGGTGTTGATCATAACAGAGAGCGGCCGCGCCACGCCGATGGCGTAGGCCACCTGCACCTCGCAGCGCTCGGCAAGCCCTGCGGCGACAATGTTCTTCGCGACATAGCGCATCATGTAGCAGGCGGAGCGGTCCACCTTCGTCGGATCCTTGCCGGAGAAGGCGCCGCCGCCGTGATGGCCGAACCCGCCGTAGGTGTCGACGATGATCTTGCGGCCGGTGACACCACAGTCGCCCACCGGGCCGCCGATGACGAAGCGCCCGGTCGGGTTGATGAAATATTCGGTCTTGCCATGCAGCCAGCCGGTCGGAGCCAGCACCGGCTTGATCACTTCCTCCATCACCGCCTCGGAGAGCGCCTTGTGACTGACCTCCGGCTCATGCTGGGTGGAGAGAACCACGGCGTCGATCGCCACCGGCTTCGAATCCTCGTAGCGCACGGTGATCTGCGATTTCGCATCCGGGCGCAGGAACGGCAAGCGGCCGGACTTGCGTGCCTCGGCCTGCTTTTCCGCCAGGCGGTGGGCGTAGTAGATCGGTGCCGGCATCAGCGTCTCGGTCTCGTTGCTGGCGTAGCCGAACATCAGGCCCTGGTCGCCGGCACCCTGGTCGAGCGGATCGTCGAAGGCGCGGTCCACGCCCTGGGCGATATCGGGCGACTGACGGTCGAGCGTGACCAGCACGGCACACGACTCCCAGTCGAAGCCCATCGCCGAGGAGTTGTAGCCGATCTCCTTGATGGCACCGCGCACGATCTGCTGGTAGTCGACCTGCGCCTTGGTGGTGATCTCGCCGGCGATCAGCGCCATGCCGGTGGTAACCAGCGTCTCGCAGGCCACGCGGGCGGCCGGATCCTGGGTCAGGATGGCGTCGAGCACGCCGTCGGAGATACGGTCGGCAACCTTGTCGGGATGCCCCTCGGATACGGATTCGGAAGTAAAGACGAAATCACGACTCATGCACCAGCTCCTGATTATGGCGATTCAAAATCGGGGCGCAGCCTAGCCAATCGGCCGCCGACTTCCAAGCCCGCCGACCAAACCTCAGGCGCGCGACAGGGCGAGCAGCAGGCCGAAAGCGAGCGACAGGCCGCCGGCGACGAGCACCCAGTGATCCGCATCGCCGGCCGCATACCAGGCGAACAGCGCACCACCGGCACCGGCCAGCAGCGCGCCCGTCACATGCGGCAGGCGCGAGACCTCGTGCACATCGCCGACCCGCAGCTGGCGGGCAGCGGCCAGCTGCGACTCCAGTCGCTCGGGCAGGTTCAGCCACTGGCCGAGCTGCAGCCGTACCTCGCCGGCCAGCGCTTCGGCACGTCCGACCGGCCCCATGTGCCGGGTCATCCATTCGGTGACCAGCGGCCTGGCCAGCAACCAGATATTGGCCTGATCGGCGAGCTCCCTGGCCACCCCTTCCATGACCACCATGGTCTTCTGCAGCAGCAACAGCTCCGGCCGCGTCTCCATCTTGAAGCGTTCGGTGACGGCGAACATGGCGAGCAGCAGCTCGGCGATGGAGATATCGCCGAGCGGCCTGTTGAAGATCGGCACGGCGATCTCGCGCAACGCATCCTCGAAGGCGGAGATGTCGGTGCTGGCCGGCACGTAGCCCGCCTCGACATGCACCTCGGCGGCACGCCGGTAGTCCTCTTTCAGGAAAGCCAGCAGCATGTCAGCGAGATAACGGCGCGAGCGCATGTCCAGCCGGCCGACGATACCGAAATCGACCAGCACGATATCGCCGTTGTCGGCGACGAAGATGTTGCCCGGGTGCATGTCGGCATGGAAATAGCCGTCGACGAAGACCATATGGAAGAAGAGCGCCGCCGCCCGCTCGCAGAGCCGCAGACAGTCGTGACCCGCCTCGCGCAGCTTCTCCTTCTCGTCGATCGGAATGCCGGAGATCCGCTCGGTGGTCAGCACCTCGGTATGGGTATAGTCCCAGCGCACCGCCGGCACCCGCACCCCCGGCAGGTCGGCGAAATTCTCGGCGAAACGGCTGGCATGCGCCGCCTCGGCCCTGAGGTTCAGCTCGCCACGGATGGTGACGGCGAACTCCTCGATCACCTCAGGCGCCTTCAGGCGGCGGTACTCGGGGAAATAGCGGTCGAACAGCGAAGCCAGCAGCTTCAGGATGGCCAGATCCGCCTCGATGGTGCGGGCGATACGCGGCCGGCGCACCTTCACCGCCACGCGGCTGCCGTCGTGCAGCTCGGCGAAATGGACCTGAGCGATGGAGGCGGCGGCGATCGGCCGCTCGTCGAAGGAGTGGAACAGGCCGTCGTCGCCGAGCAGCGGTTTCTTGAAGCTGCGCTCGACCACCTGCTTCACCGAGGAGAACGGCTCCGGCGGCACCTCGTCCTGCAGCTTCTTCAGCTCGATCGCCACGTCCAGCGGCAGCAGGTCGACGCGGGTGGAGAGCATCTGGCCGAGCTTGATGAAGGTGGGGCCGAGCTTCTCCAGCGCCTCGCGGATCTGGGCGCCGGCCTCGGTCGGCAACGGCTCCTCGCGGAACCACTGCATGATCCATACATAGGGGAGAAACAGCCGCAGCCGCACGGCGATCGCCGCCATGCCGTGGGTCGCCAGGATATGCACGATACGCAACAGCCGCAGGTTGCGGCGGAAACTGGCGGGCAGCCTCATATGCGGAGGCTCACTCCTCGCCGGAGCTCTTGCCGGGCGGCTGCAGGCGGTGCTCCAGCTTCGTGGCACGGCCCTTCAGGCGACTGACCTGGTGCGACAGCTGCTCCACGCCCGCCTGCCACTCCTGCAGGCGCGCCGCGCCCGGCATTTCCATGCCGTGCAGCACGTCGCTGAGCATCTGTTTCGAGCCGGCGGCCACCTTCTGTTCGGCGGCGACCAGCGCATGCGCAGCCTGCGCCACGCGCGAACCGAAGAAATCGCCGAAATTGGCGCGCAGCTCGCGCTCCCAGTCGAGGTCGGCGGCAGCCAGGAGCTTCTTGAAACGCAGCATGGCATCGGAATCGCCGGAGAGCTTCAGCACCTGCCGGAACACCAGGTCGTCCGGGTCCTCGTGCGCGAAGCACATGCGGGCGAAGCCCGCCGTCGTCGCCTCGATCTTCACATCCGGACTGCCGTCGTGCGACGGGTGCACCCAGGGGCGGCCAGCCGCGAAGCCCAGGAAGATCACCGCCCCCGTATCGCGCACATGGATGCGGAACACCTTGCCGTTGAGGTCGTTCAGCAGCGGCTTCAGCTTCGCATCGCGCCTGAACACCAGCTCCAGCACGGTGGAGAGAACGACGCACTGCACCGGCACCGGGATGAGCCGCAAAGGCAGGAACATAATACTCATGAAACAGCCACCATGGCAGGCACCACACTCCCCCTCCGCACACGGATGTGCGGCTTTAGCGAGTCGAGCAAAACTCGCACGTTTTGCTCGACGTTAAAGGCCGAAGGCAGGACGCTCTGAAGCCAGGCCATCATAATTTGTAACCCCTATGGAGAGCGACAACACCGCCGGTCATGTTCTCGTACTTCACCAGACCGAAGCCGGCCTTCTCGATCAGTTTCGCGAAGCGCTTCTGGTCGGGGAAGCGGCGGATCGACTCGACGAGATACTGGTAGGAGGCGCGGTCACCGGTCACCAGCTCGCCGAGTGCGGGGATGACATTGAACGAATAGGCGTCGTAGGCGACGTCGAGCAGCGGCAGCACCGGCTGCGAGAATTCGAGGCAGAGGAACTGGCCGCCGGGTTTGAGTACACGGTAGAACTCGGCGAGCCCGGCTTCGACATCGAGGAAGTTGCGGATACCGAAAGCGATGGTCACCGTGTCGAAGGAGTTGTCGGCGAAGGCGAGTTTCGTGCCGTCGGCCTGCACGCAATCGGCACGGCCCGGCAGATAACCGGCATCGAGCACACGGCGTGCCCCCTCCTGCAGCATCGGGCCGTTGAGGTCGGTCAGCACGACGCGCCCGGTCGCCCCCATCTTCTTGAGCAGGCCGATGGCGATGTCGCCGGAGCCGGCCGCCACGTCCAGCGAACGGGAACCCGCCCTGACGGCGGCCACCGAGATCATGCGCCGCTTCCACAGCCGGTGCATGCCTGCACTCATCAGGTCGTTCATGATGTCGTACTTCTCGGCCACCGACGAGAAGACGCCCATCACGCGGCGCACCTTCTCGCTGCCGCTGACGGTCTCGAAGCCGAAATGAGTCTCTGTTGTGCTCGTATCGCTCATGGGCCGCGCATCGTATCAGTTGCCGCCCGCCTCTCCAATGCCGGAAAGCAATCCCCCTTTCATACGGCTTCAGGCATGCCTCGGGCCAATCCATGGCCCTCACCCTGCGGGCGGCCTGCAACCGGCCAAACGGCAGTCCTGCCTTTTTGTCCCGCCTTCAGCCTTTGACGCCGAGCCAAACGTGCGCGTTTAGCTCGGTCTCGCTAAAGCCGCACAAGGTGAATTGCGCTTGCGCAAGAGAGGGTACCCTGGGGTACTTCCATGCGCGGAGGGGCGCTGCCGCTACCGGCCTGCCGCATAAGTCGAATCAAAATCTGGCCGAATCCGGGCCGAAAGACTGTGGATAAGCGGTGCATATTTTGTGGGCACGACTCACTACCATTTGTGTGTGACACAACCTTGACACCCAAGATATAGCGTCTACACTCCGCAATTGAGACGCCGGTCGCCGCGTCGAACCATCTGTCGAGGGGAGGAAGCATGAGCGCGAGCGCCCAGGCCGTTAAGTCCGTAGCCAACTATGATTCCAGCATGAAGGATCTGACCAACCAGCAGCACCATATCCCGGAAATCGATTTCCAGCCCGCGAGCCTGGATATCTGGGACAAGAAGTACCGCCTGAAGGACAAGCGCGGCAACGCCATCGATGCCGACATCCAGGCCACCTACGACCGCGTGGCGAAAGCCATCGCCGAGGTCGAGGAGGAATCGGTACGCGAGCACTGGCAGCACCGCTTCGCCTGGGCGCTGGCACACGGAGCCATCCCGGCCGGCCGCATCACCTCCAATGCCGGTGCCGCCGAGCACAAGCCGGCCACCTCCACCATCAACTGCACCGTCTCCGGCACCATCCCCGACTCGATGGACGGCATCCTCGGCATGGTGCACGAGGCGGGCCTGACGCTGAAAGCTGGCTGCGGCATCGGCTACGAGTTCTCCACGCTACGCCCCAAGGGGGCTTATGTGAGCGGTGCCGGCGCCTACACCTCGGGCCCGATGTCGTTCATGGATATCTACGACAAGATGTGCTTCACCGTCTCCTCGGCCGGCGGCCGCCGCGGTGCGCAGATGGGCACCTTCGACATCAGCCATCCCGACGTCATCGACTTCATCCGCGCCAAGCGCGAGGCGGGGCGCCTGCGCCAGTTCAACCTCTCCTGCCTGGTCACCAAGGATTTCATGGAAGCGGTGAAGAACGATGCCGACTGGGATCTGGTGTTCCCGGCGAGCCGTAGCGAGGTCGACGACAAGGAGATGAAGATCGTCTTCCGGCCGGTTGCCAACCCGCCGAAGGATGCCACCCGCGACGACCAGGGGCGCGTGGCCTGCCGCGTCTACAAGACGCTGAAGGCGCGCAGACTTTGGGACGTCATCATGGCCTCGACCTACGACTACGCCGAACCGGGCTTCATCCTGATCGACAAGGTCAACGAGATGAACAACAACTGGTTCTGCGAGGAGATCCGCGCCACCAACCCGTGCGGCGAGCAGCCGCTGCCGCCCTACGGCGCCTGCCTCTTGGGCTCGATCAACCTGACCAAGTTCGTGCGCGATCCGTTCACCGACCAGGCCGCCTTCGACTGGCCGCTGTTCCGCGAGGTGGTGGCGGTGTTCACCCGCATGCTCGACAACGTCGTCGAGATCAACGGCCTGCCGCTCGATAAGCAGCGCGACGAGATCATGAGCAAGCGCCGCCACGGCATGGGCTTTCTGGGCCTCGGCAGCGCGCTGACCATGCTGCGCACGCCGTACGGCTCGGAAGCGTCGCTCACGTTCACGGAGAAGGTCTCCTACGAGATGGCCAAGGTCGGCTTCCAGGTGGGCCTGGAGCTCGCCGAGGAGAAGGGCATCGCGCCGGCTCTCGACAAGGAGTACGCGATCACGCCGGAGATCATGGCCAAGCGCCCGGAGATGGCCAAGGACGGCATCAAGGTCGGCGACAAGATCAAGGGCCGCATCCTGTGGGCGAAGTACTCGCGCTACCTGCAGCAGTTCGCCGCCACCGGCAACAAGGAGGACGCCGAGATGCTGCAGCAGCTCATCGAGAAGGGCTGCCGCTTCACGCACCACTCCTCGATCGCGCCGACCGGCACGATCTCGCTGAGCCTCGCCAACAACGCTTCCAACGGCATCGAGCCCTCCTTCGCGCACCACTACTCGCGCAACGTCATCCGCGAGGGCAAGAAGTCGAAGGAGAAGGTGGACGTGTTCAGCTTCGAACTCCTGGCCTACCGGCAGCTGATCAATCCGAAGGCGATGCCCCATGTCGGAACAGGCGCGACCGAGGAGGATGCGAAGCTGCCCGACTACTTCATCGCCGCCGACGACGTGACGCCGAAACAGCATGTCGACATCCAGGCGGCGTCGCAGAAGTGGATCGACTCGTCGATCTCGAAGACCGCCAACGTGCCGACCGATTTCCCCTACGAGGATTTCAAGGACATCTACCTCTACGCCTACGACAAGGGGCTGAAAGGCTGCACCACCTTCCGCTTCAACCCGGAGGCGTTCCAGGGCGTGCTGGTCAAGGAGCAGGATCTGGCCAACACCACCTACCGCTTCAAGCTCGAGGACGGCACGGTGATCGAGGCGAAGGGCAACGAGGAGGTCGAGTACGACGGCGAGATGCACACCGCCGCCAACCTCTACGACGCCCTGAAAGAAGGGTATTACGGCAAGTTCTGATGAACGTGCAGCTCGAATGGCCCGATTTCCGCATCCCGCCGATCAACCTCTGGGTGATGCCGGGGTGGGGTAACAAATCGGCAGGACTGCACGATTTGGTCGCCGGCCTGCTTGCAGAACGGCGCCGCGCAGCGGGCCGAGGCAAGGACGCCGAGGAACAAGCAGGCAGCAGCAACAACACACATGAATTGAATCAGACCAGACAACTGCATCGGCAGTTGCTCGCCATCAGGGGAGGCAACCATGGCAACGAAAATTGAGAAGAAGATCACCGGCTACGAGGTGGTGAAGCCCGAAGACGAGAAGGCGAAGGAAGCGGCCAAGGTAACGGCGATCGCGCCGCTGCTGGAGCGCGACGACATCCTCGAGGGCAGCACCTACAAGATCAAAACGCCGCACTCCGAGCACGCCATCTACATCACCATCAACGACGTGGTGGTGAACAAGGGCACCGACAAGGAGCACCGCCGGCCGTTCGAGATCTTCATCAACTCCAAGAACATGGAGCACTTCATGTGGATCGTCGCCCTCACCCGCGTGATTTCGGCGATCTTCCGCAAGGGCGGCGACATCACCTTCCTGGTCGAGGAGATGAAGGCCGTGTTCGATCCGCGGGGCGGCTACTACAAGCGCGGCGGCAAATACATGCCGTCGATCGTCGCCGAGATCGGCGAGGTGATCCAGCAGCACCTGGTCTCCATCGGCATGATGGAGGGCCAGCTCAATACGCCGGAGCTGGCGCTGAAGAAGCAGCAGATCAAGGAGAAGCTGGGCGATGCGGCGATGAGCAACGCCACCCAGTGCCCGAAGTGCGCAGCCATGGCACTGGTGCGCATGGACGGCTGCGACACCTGCCTGGAGTGCGGCCACTCCAAGTGCGGCTGATCTGATCGATTGTAAAGCGATGGGGAGCCATTCGGCTCCCCAATTTATTGGAACAGGCAATTTAATTTATTGATTTGCCGCTTGAGACCGATTTTCGTTAAAGAATAGCCGCGTCGAGGAATGCGAAATTCAACCTCCTGCCAATCATGGGGCGTTTCCGTCACAAGATAGCAGACCCGGTTCACCGTATGGACGCCGGTTAGAATCCACTGATCTCCATCATCGCCATCTACTACCGTCCACAGATACGTGGCAGGCAACGACTTCACTAGTTTCCAATCCCCGTCGTATGTTTCCAGCCCGATCCCACCCCAAATATCG
>DATLWR010000155.1:0-1514 GCA_035576205.1 Mariprofundaceae bacterium | reverse complement strand
TCTCCGTCGGCGAGGGAAGCTTCTCAAGATGGTTCACGAAGTACGGCGTGTTGTTGGCCGTGAACACCTTGGCCGGGCTCTTGTGTTCCTCCTCGAAATGCACGCTCTTGGTGACGTTGGTGGACGAGTTCTGGTCCGTGATGTCGTAGGAACCCCAGTAGTAGTAGCTGGACAGCGACAGGAACTCGAGGATCGCCACCTCGCGGTTCTGGCTGTAGACCCTTGTCGCCAGGTGGTCGATGGGCTGCACCATGGCTTCGATGCCGATCTTCTTCTGCAGTTCCTTCGCTGCCTCGTAGGCGGCCTGCACGTCGTCGCGAATAGTGCTCATGCCCAGCGCATAGACGCGCAGCCGGTCGTCCGGCCGCTCCATGTAGCCGATGATGTTGTGGGTGTACGGCGAGGGCTTGGAGATGGCGAGGTTGCCGGGCAGCTCCAGCTTGCGCAGGTCATCCTGGGTGAAGAAGCGGAATTCACGTTCGGTCTGCAACCGCACGACATCGTGCAGGCTCTTCACCCGCAGGATCTCCCCCATGTAGCGGCAGTTCGGCTTGCGGGCACCGATGGGATAGACCTCGTTGAGGCTGCGGAAGATGCCGCGGGTGTTGGGATCCTTGACCTCGCGCACCAGCAGGTCCGGCGAATCCATGTCGATGCGCAGGATGTGCGTCCAGTGGTTTTCGCTCTCCAGCGTGACCAGATAGTGATACGGCGTCATCAGGGCCAGTTCGGCGACGTAGTCGATCGAGTGCCCGGGATCGACGGTCAGCATCAGCGCGTCGACCTCGCCGATCAGGGATGTCAGGCCGACGCGGTCGCGCTCCTCCAGCAGCTTGCCGAGATATTCCTCGAAGAATGCGGAGTTCTGCTTGTCGCCATGACGCTGGAAACCGAGGGAAGTGATGTTCACAGGATGGTCCTCCTGAATGGCCACGGCGATGCGGGAAAAGAACCACCCCCTGCCCTGGCGGGTCGTCAGGATAACAGCCTGCCGGCGGAATTTCACGACGACTGTGGCAAAACCATGCAGTGGCCGGTTGGCCTCGACGATGGATATCTCCGGCGGGAATCTGCGGGGATCGCCACCCCGTAACGCCTTGCGCTTTCGCCAAGGCCGCACTTCAATAGTTAATGCGCACAGCGCAAGGAGGCGCCGTATGCCTACCACAATCAAGCTTCCCCGCATGCTCCACGACTACACGCACATGAGGCGTGTATCTTTACTGGTGGCCAACATGATCCTGCTGGTGCTGATCAGCCTGATGTTGCTGACTCCCGTATTCGATCCGGCAGCGGGCTGGTCCGATAAACAAAACCTCTTCGCCGTTCTGATGCTCATCGGCCTGGCGCTGGTGCCGGTGTCGCTATTGGTATCGGCCTATTTCGCGAAAGGCGACCCGCTGGCCTATCCGATCTGCAGGATCGTGGCCACCTATAACATCCTGGCAGCCGCTTTCCTGTTTTATCACGTGGCCCATTCGCCTTCGATCGACGCACTGGACCTGACCTATTCG
>DATLWR010000154.1:0-3751 GCA_035576205.1 Mariprofundaceae bacterium | reverse complement strand
CGCCAGCTGGAAGCGGTTGATGCCGAGGTAGATCAGCGCCGGCACCAGCAAAAAGCCGCCGCCGACGCCCAGCGCGCCGGTCAGGATGCCGATGACGAGGCCCGTGACGGCGGCCGGGATGAAGCGGAAGACGCTGACCCGCTCCGTAAGTCTCACGCGGCTGGTCCACCAGGCGACATAGAAGGTGAGCAGGGCGAGCATGGCGACCTGCACGAAGGCGGGGAGCAGCAGGCCGATGCGGCTGCCGAGCGCACCGCCGATCATGCCGGAGACGGCGAAGGTGATGAGCAGGCGCGGCCGCAGCTCCTGCCAGAAGCGCTGGTGGATGGCGGCGGTCAGCGATACGAAGGCGACAAACCAGAGGCTGGTGGCCACGGCCGTCTTGACGTCCATGTCGGCCAGGAACATCAGCGCCGGCACCGTCACCATGCCGCCGCCAGCACCGAACAGGCCGAGAATCAGGCCGATGGCGAAGGCCGCCGGCCAGAGCCAGATACTGATCACGAGTTGTTAAGGCCGCACTTCTGGTTGGCCGGAACCGCCTCGTCGATGCGTTTGGGCATCGGCAGGTTGAGGTCCGCCATCGTCCGGATGAACGCGTCGCGCGGCTGGGTGAGGCGGCTGTTGAACTGCTTCTCCTCGCCGATGGTCGAGCGGGTATGGCCGCGGTAGTCGTGGCCGGGATAGACGAGGGTGTCGTCGGGCAGCGTGAACAGCTTGCCGGTCACCGAATCGTAGAGGCGGCCCGCATCGCCCTGCTGGAAGTCGGTGCGGCCGCACAGGCGGATCATCAGCGAGTCGCCGGTGAACAGCATGCCTTCGCAGTGGTAGGTGAGGCAGCTGTCGGTGTGGCCGGGGGTCTCGATCACCCGCAACTCATGGTTGCCGAAGTGGATCACGTCGCTTTCCTGCAACTGCAGGTCGGCGCAGTCGACATGGCCGTGTGCCGAGACGCCGATGTCGCAGCCCGTCCTTTCACGCAGCCGGCCGGACGCAGTGATATGGTCGGCATGCACGTGGGTCTCCAGCGCATGGGTCAGCCAGAGCCCCAGTTCGTCGATCAGCTTGAGGTCGCGCTCGACCTGCGTATCGACGGCATCGATCAGCACCGCTTCATGCGTATCTTCGTCGGCCAGCAGGTAGGTGTAGGTGCTGGTGTCGGCGTCGAACAGCTGGCGGAAAATCATCGGTAGTCGGGGCCGGAGGCGGTGGGATAGCCGGCCTGCTGCCAGGCGATCACGCCGCCCATGACGTTGATGACGTGCCGGTAGCCGAGTGCCGCCAGCTTCTTCTGCGCCATACCGCTGCGTGCACCGCTGCGGCAGCTGAGATAGATGGTGGCATCCTTCGGCAGATCGAGGCTCTCGATGCGCTCGAGCGGCACGTTGCGGATGCAGCCCACATTTGGCCGCACGTCGGCGAACTCCTCGGGCGAGCGGACATCGATCAGGTGTTCGACCTCGCCTTCGGCCAGTAGCCGGTTCAGGGTCACAACGGAAACTTCCTGCATGCTGTTTCTCCTATACATAGGATGGTCGAGGAAACGCAAAATTTCGCGCTACCTCCGCAGGCCACGGAGGGCCTGCCAAAATCAGGCGTCACCACGCCTGGTTTTGTGAGCCATCGCAAAACCGCGCTTTTGCGATGGCGTTCTGATCATTGGCAGGAGCCGATGGATCAGTTTCCACATGTCAGTTGATGCGGATATCCATCTCGGTGCCGTGCTGCAGCGTGGCATGGATCAGGCAGCTCTGTGCCACGCGCTCCACCGCCTTGCGGCGGTTCTCCGGCATGTTCGGCAGGGTGACGGCCACCTCGATGCGCTGGAACTTGCGCGGCTCGCCGCCGATCTGCCAGTCGCAGTCCACCTCCAGACCGGCCGGATCGATCTTCGCCTGCTCGCAGTAGCGGGCGACGTAGAAACCGATGCAGCCGGCCAGCGAGGCAGCCATGAACTCCGGCGGGGTCATGCCGGCATTGCTGCCGGCATTCTCCTCGGGCTGGTCCATGGTCACTTCGTGGTCACGGCAGCAGACCGTGAAACGGGCACCGCCCTCGTGACGCACTTTCATCCGCATGGAATCAATCCTCCTTCAGGCGGGTGATGCCGAGCATCTTCATCATGCTCTTCTCGTAGTACGGCTCAGACTTGCCGATGCGCATCTTCCGCATGAAGTACTTCTCGAACATGATCTTCGCCGTGTGCACCCACCTGCCGCCGGCGGCCCAGGCGACGTTGCGCGGCGGAATCTGCGGCATGGCGATGAAGGCGACGCCGCGGTCGCCGAGGTCGGCCAGGCAGATCGCGCCCCAGGTGCCGGTCTTCTCCGGTGCCTCGCCCTTGATGTCGTGGGCGATGTTGTGCACGAGGGCCGTGGTCATCGACTCGATCATGAAGCCGGTTTTCGGTGTGCCGATCGGCAACGGCGCATCGGTCTCGACCGGCGGGATGGCGACGATCACGCCCGTGGAGTAGATGTTCTTGTAGGTCGGGTTCTGCTGGAACTCGTTGATCTGCACGAAGCCCAGCGGATTGCACAGGCCCTCGGTGTTGGCGACCACCGGCGTGCCGCGGAAGGCTGGCAGCAGCATCGAGTACTTGTGCTGCAGCGCGCCTTCATGCACGACCGCGCCCTTGCGGTCCACCTCCTGGTAGTGGATCTCGCTCTCGGTCACCTTCACCGTCTTGCAGTTGGTGATGAACTTGATGTCGCGCTTGCGCAGCTCCGATTCCAGCATCGCCTTGGAATCCTCGACACCGCCGAGGCCCAGGTGACCGATGTACGGCTCCGGCGTGATGAAGGTCATCGGCACCTTGTCGCGAATCTTGCGCTTGCGCAGCTCGGTATCGAGGATCATCGCGAACTCGTAGGCCGGGCCGTAGCAGGAGGCACCCTGCACCGCACCGACGACGACCGGTCCGGGATTCTTGCAGAACTCCTCGAAGGAGTTGTAGGCCTCCACCGCATGGTCGACGTGGCAGACGGAGTGGGTGTGTCCCTCCGGACCGGTGCCCTCGACCAGTTCGAAGGCCAGGCGCGGGCCGGTGGCGATGATCAGGTAGTCGTAGTTCAGGTTACGGCCGTCGCCGAGCGTGATCTTGTTTTCTTTCGGGTGCAGTTCGCGGGCACCGGCCGAGATGAAGTTGATGCCTTTCTTGTTCAGTACCGGCATCAGCGGGATGGTGATCTCCTCGCGCGTGCGCCAGCCGACGGCCACCCACGGGTTGCTCGGCACGAAGTGGAAGTAGTCGTTGTTCGACACCACCGTCACCTCATGGTCACCCTTGAGCTTGTTCAGCTCCTCCTTCATCTCGTAAGCGGCCGGCAATCCGCCGATACCCGCTCCCAGAATAACAACATGTGCCATAATCAGAGTCCTCCTTCAGACTTCTTCAGTGTGATATGAGTCGACAGATTTGGCTCATGTCGTCGGAGGCTCGCATCCTGGAGCCCGTGTGGTGCCATCTGTCTGGTGTGCCCGGTAGTCCGGACGTATCGCGGACTGCGCCCGGTTTTGCCGGGCGCAGCCTGCTGTTCGAATATCAGGCTTTTTCGGCCGTATTCATTCCGATCACCGAATAGAGCGGGCAATAACCCAACAGGGCGGTTGCCAGCGGCACGACACCGATCCAGGTCCACGGCGTGAAGACGTGGGACAGGGCCATCATGATCAGGGCCATGCCGACGATAATCCGCAATACGGCGTCAAGTGATCCAACATTTTTGCACATTTTACCTCTCCTTTGTTG
>DATLWR010000153.1:0-5424 GCA_035576205.1 Mariprofundaceae bacterium | reverse complement strand
GACCTTACACATTGATTTATATCAATTTGCCAGGGATTTCGAGCAACCTTTTTGTCAGCTCAATACCATCAAGTCCACCATCCGCATAGGCCTGCCACGCGGAAGAAGAAGTCAATTCGGATGATTTGTACCGATTGAATTTGACCTCATTTTCGGACAAAAAGCTGGCTAACTCGGCCTCGCTGGCCTGCCTGTTCAACAGACTTATGACCTTGCGGACAATAAATTCCTTGCCTTCACTATATTTCAGGAAATCGGACGGACTTCCATGTTTATGAATGGAACAGACCGACTGGTGTCCGGCCGACTGAACTAGATCCCCCCGAACTTCCTGAAGAGCATATTCCAACTGACGAATAGCCTTGCTGACATCCATCTATATTGTGAATTCAGACCGCGTGCAAGTAGGCGATGGCATCGCCGAGACGTCCCATAAAATCGTTTTCGGTAGCGCCGAGATAACGGTGATGAATCACCTTGAACCGCTCCTGCTTTTCGCCCTCAATGCGATCAACCAGCGTCTTGGATCCCTTGCCTGTGGCAAGCGACTCCAGCAGCAGGTGCAAATCGTGCAGATCACCGAAATCGTCCTGCACCTGTTTCAGCAGCTCCACCGCACCATCCACTTCCTTCACCACATCGCGGAACGGCTCCAGCAAATATCTCAATCGTTTGGCCGCGATGCGCGCCCGGTGTATCGCCTCGATGTCGGCAAGCCGATGCACATGCTCGAGACAGGCGGCGAGATTACTGTGCGCCGACGTCGCTTGCTCCAGCGCGATACCGGAAAACGGCGGACCGTCGTGATGATACCCGGCCTCGGCCGACAGCTTCACGGAGAGCTTCGGCCATTCCGCCTCGACAAGCTCGCGAATCTCCGCATAAGCCCTATCGCGTCGCTGCTCGAAATCCTCAAGCTGCTTTGCGACATCGAGCCCCTCACCTAACCGCTGCAACCACATCAGGGCGATCTCGGCATCGCGGGCGTCATTGCTGCGCCGTGCCAGCGTGCGCAGCCGGCGCAGTTCCTTTTCATCGATGCCAACATAATCGTTGAACGCTTTCAGCCAGCTCCGGCTGCGGCGGATGGCGACGCGGAAATCGTGCAGGGCTTCGCTGTCGGCGGGATCGTGCAGACGCTCGCAGGCCGCATCGGCCTGCCGGATCAGATGCTCGAAATACGAACGCGCCGCCCTGCCGGCGGCGGTGCGAAGCAGGTGTTTGCCGGAATCAGCCGCCAAGCTGGCGCAGTTGGGCCGGTGTCAGCAGCCAGCCCTGCACCGCTTTGCCGGCGGCCAGATCGTCGTCGAACAGCAGCTGGCAGACACCGCCCTTCTTTAGCTCGAACAGCGACCGCTGCTTGCCGGTCACCGCCCAGCCGGCCCAGACGCTCAGATCCGGCTCATGGCCGACAATGGCGAGCGGCTCCTGCGATTTGAACTGGCTGAGGAACTTCAGCAGCATCTCGGGGGGCTGTCCCGGAATCAGCAGTTCGGAAACAACCACCTTCGCCTTCGGATACGCTTCGGCGACCAGCTCGGCAGTCTGCTTGGCGCGCAGGAATGGGCTGGTGATGATCATCTTCAGTTTCGGACTGACCACTTTCAGGCCGCGCACCGTCTTTTTCATCTTGCGGATACCGTCGCGAGTCAGCGGCCTGTCGCCATCGGCGACGCTGTAGATCGCCGCATCGACGCGATCGAGCGCCACGCCGTGGCGGATGACAAGAATGGTTCGCATGTGGCTAGTGTAGCCACCTGCGGATGTCATTTTCCACCTTTGTCTGTCCGGCCGCCGAACCGTCACAAATCCGGGAGTTTCACCGGTGGCAAGGGCGACAGCCATGCTGCATGATTGCCGGCGATGAAAGACACGCTGTTTTCGCTGCCGCTGCCGCCGGCCGAGTTCGCCTTCAACGAGGCGGTGGCGGCCGTGTTCAACGATATGATCCGCCGCTCGGTCCCCGGCTACGAGCTGACACTCTCGATGATCGGCCTGATCGCCCGCGAACATGCCCAGCCCGACAGTCGCCTTTACGACCTCGGCTGTTCGCTGGGGGCAGCGACGCTGGCCATGCGCCATGCGGCGGAGGGACGTGGCTGCCAAATCGTCGGCGTCGACAACTCCGAGGCGATGCTACAGCGCTGCCGGGAGAATCTGGCGCTGGACGATGCGACCACGCCGGTCGAGCTGGTCTGTGCCGACGCCTGCGATGTCGCCGTCGAGGGAGCATCGCTGGTGGTGCTCAACTTCACGCTGCAGTTCATCCCGCGCCCCAAGCGCCAGGAGCTGCTGCGGCGCATCCACCAGGGGATGAAGCCGGGCGGCGTACTGCTGCTCTCCGAAAAGATCAGCTTCGACGATACGGTTGAGGAGCAGGCGCAGATCCGACTGCATCACGCATTCAAGCGAGCGCAGGGTTATTCGGAGCTGGAGATCAGCCAGAAGCGCACGGCGCTGGAGAACGTGCTGGTGCCGGAAACAGTGCAGAGCCATTGCCGCCGGCTGGGATCGGCCGGCTTCGCGCGGGTCTTCCCCTGGTTCCAGTGCTTCAACTTCGCTTCGATCATCGCATTCAAGTGAATACCGACCTGCCGGTGTTGCTGCGCGGCACCGCGTTAAGCCACCATGCCGAGACACTGGCCGCCACGGTTGCGAATGCCTGGCAACGGGTTGAGGCGCATGGCGATTATCCCCGCTGGCAACAGGTACTGGACGAACTGCCGGCAAAGCCCGGCTGTTCCATCGATTTGAACCGTGATGCGGTACGCATCGGTGAAGCTGCCGACTGCAGCGCCGACGAGCTTGCCCGCACCGAAGCTGCATTGCGAAAGCTGCATCCGTGGCGCAAGGGACCGTTCGAACTGTTCGGCATCCACATCGATACGGAGTGGCGCTCGGACTGGAAATGGAATCGGCTGCAGGATGCCATCGCACCGCTTGCCGGCCGCACCGTACTCGATGTCGGCTGCGGCTCCGGCTACCACAGCTGGCGCATGCGCGGCGCAGGTGCTGCATTCGTGGCCGGCATCGACCCCACACCCCTGTTCGCCATGCAGTTCCGGGCCATCCAGCACTTCGTACAGGACGAAGCCGTACAGCACTGGCCGATCGGCATCGACGATCTGCCGGCGAACATGGCCTGCTTCGATACCGTCTTTTCGATGGGCATCCTCTACCACCGCCGCTCGCCGATCGATCATCTGCTGCAACTGAAGGAGCTGCTCAGGCCCGGCGGCGAGCTGGTTCTGGAGACACTGGTGGTCGAGGGCGATGCGACGACCTGTCTGGTTCCCGGGGAACGCTATGCGAAGATGCGCAACGTCTGGTTTATCCCCTCGGTCGCCATGCTGGAGGGGTGGCTCCGGCGGGCCGGCTTCACCGATGTGCGGCTGGTCGATGTATCGACGACGACAAGCGGCGAACAGCGGCGTACCGACTGGATGCAATTCGAATCGCTAGCCGATTTTCTCGATCCGCAGGACCCGCAGCGAACCGTCGAGGGCTATCCGGCTCCCCTCCGCGCCATCTTGGTCGCCAACTCGGCCTGATCAACCTTCCAGTTGGGCACTCAGCTTTTCGGCAAACGCCGCCAGATCCTTGCCCTGGCGGATCAGAACGTCAGGCGTACCGCCCAAACCCATTCGCCGGAACAATGCATCCCCCTCCTCGACCAACGGCTTATCGCGGAAATTCTTGATAATCTCCAGCCGCAGCCGTTGCCAGGTGCTCACCGCATCGCTCATGCGTGACGCCAGCAGCTCGGAGTTGAGGTTCGCATCCTCCATGGTCAACAGCATCAGTTCGCGGCCGAGGTAGCCGAGCCAGTGGGTATCCCAGCTTTTCTTTGAACCGGAGTGCTGGAAACGGATCATCTCGGCACTGAGCTGGTTGGCGGCAATGGCCGCACCGATCATCGAGCCGTTTTTCTGGTTGATCGACACCAGCTGCAGCCAGGAGAATGCCTGACTCACTTCGCGCGCATGGCGCTCGTCAAATGGCTTGCCGACCAGGGTTTCATGCAGCAAGCGGACCTCGGCCAGCGTCTTGCGGTAAACCCGGTCGAGGGTTTTCGGATTCGATGCCAGCGCCGCGTTCGTGATGGCAATGGCATCCGCCTCGATACGCGCCGGCAGCTCGCTGGCCAAAGCAGGGGTGGAAAATCCGGCGCAGACACTCGCGAACAACAGCCAGTGGAAACACTTCATCCGTCCCATCCAATTCTCCGTCCGAGCAATGAATCTCCTCCACCCATGGCCATCATGGCAATGGAACCGGCAGACCGAAAGCGAAAATTATCCCCTGCCTGGGTTCGCGACCAATTCAAACGTTTCTCGGCAATGAATTTGGAACCAGGAGCTTGTCACCCCCTTGAAACAGTTGATGATATCAACTAACATCTCTTTCCATCGACTTACGGAGGGGGACATATATGTCAGCAATCATCCGCATCTGCATTGCATGTCTGTTATCATTGATCATGACTTCCTGTGCCACCGGCATGTGGGGACCGGCCTACAAGCAGCATGAGGCCAGCAGCGTGGTCGACTACCTCTATCCGAAATCGAGTGAGCCACCGTCACAGGAACCGGTAACCCATCTTCGCTTGCCTGTCCGGGTCGGTATCGCCTTTGTCCCCTCGTCAGGACATGGCGATTCATCGCTCTCCGAAGAATCCAAGATCAAGCTGCTCAACCGGGCCAAAATGGTATTCGAGAAGTACCCCTATATCGACAAGATCGAGGTCATTCCATCCGCTTATCTGCGGGCGGCCGGCGGTTTCGATAATCTGGAGCAAGTCGGCCGAATGTTCGGCATCGAGGTGATCGCACTGATCTCGTACGACCAGATCCAGTTCGATGATCCCAACAAGCTGTCGCTGCTTTACTGGACGATTGTCGGTGCCTACGTCATCAAGGGTGACCAACACGACACGCAGACCATGGTCGACGCCTCGGTGTTCGATATCGCCAGTCGCAAAATGCTCTTCCGGGCTCCGGGGGTCAGCACCATCAAGGGCAGCACCACGATGGTCAACTACCAGGAGGAGGCGCGCATGGCTAGACAGAAAGGCTACGAGGATGCTGTAGCCAAGATGTTGCCCAACCTCGAGCAGGAGCTGCTGGCATTCAAGGAAAGGATCAAGCAGAACCGGAGCGTCCAGATCGAGCACAAACCCGGTTACAAGGGTGGCGGCAGTCTTGGCTGGTTCGGCCTGCTGATGGCTGGCATGATCGCCTTTTCGCTACGGGGCGCCCGTCGCCTGTCGTAAGGAGCTTTCTGTATGGCCGGTATCGCCTTTGCATTGATCTGTATCGTCATCTGGCTGCTGCCGGCTTCGGCCGCCGGCCATCTTCCCTACGACCGCGGGGCCATTGCCGCGGGCGAATGGTGGCGTTTATGGAGCGGGCATGCCGTCCACTA
>DATLWR010000152.1:0-6870 GCA_035576205.1 Mariprofundaceae bacterium | reverse complement strand
ACTACCGCACATGAAATCCCGGGACAAACGGACCGGTCTCGTCGTCGTCAATACCGGCGACGGCAAGGGCAAGTCCTCCAGTGCATTCGGCATGGTGTTTCGTGCCGCCGGCTGGGGCATGAAGGTCTGCGTCATCCAGTTTATCAAGGGCAAGTGGCAGACGGGCGAGCAGAAGGCGGCCGAGAAATTCGACAATATCGAGTGGCATGCGCTGGGTGACGGCTTCACCTGGGATACCAAGAATCCCGAGCAGGATATCGCCACGACGCGCGAGATCTGGGAGCTGTGCAAGGCGAAGGTCCGCTCGCAGGAATACGATCTCGTGTTGTTCGACGAGATCAACTACTGCTGTGGCTACGGCTGGCTTTCAGGCTCCGAGGTGGCCGATTTCATCCGCGACGAGCGCCCGGAATGGATGCATCTGATCCTCACCGGCCGCGATGCTGCACCCGAAGTGATCGAGGTGGCGCATACGGTGACCGAGATGCGCAAGGTCAAACATGCCTTCGATGTGGGGATCGTTGCTGCACAGGGCATTGAATTTTGACGGGGTCTCTTCCGTGAACGTATTGCTGATTCATGGCTCGAGCGAACCCACGCATGCTCAATCGGCGTCCTGTCTTGTCGATGCCGTGGCCGGTCAGCTCGGCGAGGAGGTCTCACTGTGTCAGCTGGGAGAGTCACTGCCGCAAGGGGCCCGCGTGATGCCGCTGTTTCTCAGCGAGGGTAAGCATCTGCGCGAGGATGTGCCGGCGATGCTGGCGGAAGCTCGGGCGGAACGGGTGCCGGGGCCAGCAACCTGTCCGGAAGCGATGGCCGAATTGCTTGCACTACAAGCTGTGGAACTACGCGGCCGCTGTCGGGCGGTGCTGTTCGCGCTCTATCGCTTGCTGGGCGCTACGGCACTTTCAGCAGCACTCTATCGTCAGAGCAAGCGATTCCCGTTGCCGGCCGTCGCGGCCCTGCATGGGGAGTGCAGCTTTGCTGACGTACTTGGCTTATGGCAGCGGGAGGGGCAAACGGAGGCGGTCGTGCAGCCGGCGTTGCTGTTTCCGGGTGCCAGCCTGAACGAACTTAAGTTTCGTGCGGCTGCACCCGGGATGCAGGTGAAGATCGGCGAACCGCTGGCTGAGTTGCCGGGCTTCGCTACGTGGATCGCGGCACGCTTTCGGGAGGCAACATGAATCTGGCGGAACCCTTATTGCCGGGCGAGGTGGCGCTGGTCGGCGCCGGCCCCGGCTCTCCCGATCTGCTGACCGTTGCCGCCACGAAATTGCTCGCCGATTGCGACGCGGTGGTTTACGACGCGCTGGTATCGCGGGAGATCCTGGCACTGGCGAGCCCGGTTGCCGACTGGATCGAGGCTGGCAAGCGCGGTGGCCGGCCTTCGGCCGAGCAGGCCGATATCTGCGACACGCTGATCCGGCTGGCACTGGGCGGCAAACGCGTCGTGCGTCTGAAGGGGGGCGATCCGTTCGTGTTCGGTCGCGGAGGCGAGGAGATCCGGGCACTGGCCGATGCCGGCGTGCCGTTCCGCGTCGTTCCCGGTATCACTGCCGGTGTCGCGGCACCGGCCATGGCCGGCATTCCCGTCACCGATCGGGCGGTGAACTCGACCCTCGCCTTCCTGACCGGCCACGAGGCATCCGGGGAGAGCCGCATGGACTGGGCCGCACTGGTGCAGGCCTTTCCGGTACTGGTCTTCTACATGGGGGCGAAGAATCTGGCGCAGATCGCCACTCGCCTGCTGGAGGCGGGGTTGCCCGGCGAGACGCCGGTGGCCGTGATTCACTCCGCCACGCTGCCGGAAGAAACACAGGCGACCGGTACGGTCGCGGCCGCAGCTGCCGGCAAACTGACGGCGGAATCGCCGGCGATCGTCATCGTCGGCGACGTTGTTGCTCAAGCGGTGCCGTGGCGGGCCGGCCCCGGCCAGACAAGGATCGAAGCCGAAGCCTCCGATCTGTTCGAATAGCCGGTCTGGAGAAGCGGGGCTTGAATTAATCCAAGCCCATGCGGTGTTTGTCTCAGTGATCCGATAGCGCCAGAGGTGCCTGCTTTTCAAGAACGGTGAAGCGCTCGCTGACCCGGTTCCCTTCCGAATCCACGATGGTCAGGACATGCCTGCCGGCTGACAGCTCGACGGATTGCTGGTGGTAGGTCTCGGTTGTGCCGAGATAGGTGTCGTCGATATGCCAGTAGAGCACGGCATCGGCATTGCGATGCACCGCCTCGAAGACGACCCGGCTTTTCTTGCCGTCCAGATCGACGGGGATATAGACGCGCGTTCCCGGCGTCGGGTAGAGAATCGAAATGGGGCTGTCCGGGCCGGTGGCCGGGATACGGGCGCAGTCGGGACGGTATCTGGGTAGCGGCCTGAAGTCGCTGTGCTGCCGGCGATAGTAATACTCCTGGGCAGCAGGCAGGACGAACCAGTTCGTGTGAATCATATTGGATACTGACTCGCAGCGGCCGTGGACCCGCCAGCCCTTTTTATCCAGGTGTATCTCGAAGTGGTAGGGGGTGATGCGGGAGAAGTGACTCTCCGCCGGGACCCACTGCGGCGCCGACTTGCAGCGGCCATTGGACAGGAAACCGTCATCCGTGCAGGCATCCACCTGCTTCATCTGCTCGTATGGCGGCTCGAACCAGTTGCTGCGTTCGAGCTTGTCGAAGATGGAGAACAGCAGCGGTGCGGCAGCGGTTGTGCCGGTAAGGCCGGGCCTGCCTTCCCCTGATGCGTTGCCGACCCATACGCCGACGGTGTAGCGGGTGGTACTGCCGACCGCCCAGGCGTCACGCAAGCCGTAACTGGTACCCGTTTTCCAGGCGATCTTCCGGGAGCTGCTGAAGTTCCGCCACTGGCCGTCGATATCGGGCCGGCGAACCTCGAGCAGGGCCTCTTCGGTCAGCCAGGCCGCACCGGCGCCGATGCCGGACAACTGTGTGGTCACCGGCTTCCGGTCCTTGAGGCAGACCGGCCTGCTGTAGATATCCTGCCGGTACCTGCGGTGGTGGCTGGCGATCGAGGCCAGGTTGGCATACATGCCAGCGATGTCCCACAGCGTCCCTTCGGCGCCGCCCAGGATCAGCGACAGTCCGTAGTCATCGGGACTGCGGACCAGCGTGCTGAAGCCCATGTCATGCAGAAAATCGTAGAAGTGATCGACGCCGTAACGGCGCAGCATCCGGACGGCCGGCACGTTCAGCGAGCGGGCGAGCGCCTCGGAAGCCGTCACGGCGCCGCGATAGGTACGGTCGTAATTCTCCGGGATGTAGCCCGCGTACTGGGTCGGGATATCCGGCACCAGCGTGTTGGGAAGGATCATGCCCTCCTGGATCAGGGTGGCGAACAGGAACGGCTTTAAAATGCTGCCGGTGCTGCGGGGGCTCCGGATCAGGTCGACGGCGCGCCCGTGGTCGGTGGCGTAGGCCTTGCCGCTGTTGCCGACATAGGCGAGGACTTCGAAGGTGTTGTTGTCGATGACGATGGCGGCGGCATTGTAGATGTCCTGCCGGCTCATCTCGGACGAATAACCGGTGACGAGCTCGGTCAGCCGGTCCTGCAGCGTGGCGTCGAGCGTGCTTTCGATGCGGTGCATCGAGGGGTTGGCGGCATGCATGGTTTCGAGGAATTGCGGTGCCCGCGACGGCAACGGCAGCGGCGCCTCCGGTAGCGGTTCCGCCAGCGCCAGCTGCAGGTCCAGATCGGAAAGCCGGCCGGCATCGTGCAGGCCGTGCAGCAGGCGGTCGCGTTTCGCCTTCAGAAGCGCCCGGTTCTTGCCGGGGTGGATGAGGGCCGGGCTGTTCGGCAGCACGGCCAGTGTCGCGCTCTCGGCCCAAGAGAGGTTGGCCGGGCTGCGGCCGAAATATCGCCAGGCCGCCGCATCCAGGCCGACGACGTTGCCGCCGAAAGGCGCGTTGTCGGCGAACATCGCCAGGATGTCGCGTTTCGAATGGCCGAGTTCGAGGCGCACGGCCATGACCAGTTCGATCAGTTTCTCGGTCAGCGTCCGGCCCGGGTTATGCCGGGCCAGGCGAATCACCTGCATGGAGAGCGTCGAGGCGCCGCTGACCACATGGCCGGCTGCAAGGTTCTGGTAGATGGCCCTGCCGAGGGCGAGCGGATCGACACCCGGGTGCATTTCGAAGCGCTTGTCCTCGAACTGGATGATCGCCTGCCTGAACTTGTCCGGCACCGCCGCACCGGGCGGGAAGCGCCACTGGCCGTCGCTGGCGAGCCTGGCGCCGAGCAGGGCACCATCCCGGCCGAACAGGATGGTGGAGGACGGCGTGTCGAAGAGCGGTTCGGGCAGGCATTGCCAGAACGCCGCCGTCACCCCGAGGGCAACGGCGGCCCAGGCCAGCCGCTTTTGCCGCCTCCGGTTCATTCGCCCGGTTTGCCAACCTCGACCCACTCGCCGGGTCTCAGTGCGTGCGTTTCGGCATCGTACATGGCCTCGACGAGGGTCGCCGGCATGTAGAACCGTCCCAGGTAGGCCGCATTGAGCTGGAACTTGAGCGTGATCCGCTTGCCCGCCTTGAGGCCGAAATAGCTGAGAATGCGATCGTCACGTACATCCTGGTAGTCGAGGTCCGGCGGCGTGTCGCCCTGGGCGGTGTAGCGGGCATGATGAATTTCCCAGCCGGACGGCACGGCAAAGTTGAGGGCGAGATTCTCCATGTCCCGTTCGGTCCGGTTCATGATCTCCACCTCCGCCACGATATCCGAGCCCTGCGCGAGGTGCTCGATATCGACGGAGTGGCCGTCGAGGTCGGTGAAATCGATGCTCAGCTTCAGACCCTTGGATGACGCCTCCTCGCTGCCGGCTTGCGGGATGCCGCGCGTCGTGATGGTGGCGTACAGCGTGCGGCCGGCGCTGTTCCGGAAGCTCACGTCGCTGCCCTGGTCCAGGAAGCTGTCGAGCTGTGCCCGGTAAACCGGTGTCGCCGACTCGATGTGCGACGCGGCCTGCGTTCCGACGGTCTGCTCGAAGGCGAACGCCTTGCCGGCGGAATCGCCGGCATACCTGGCCATGGCCAGCAGCGACCAGGCGACCGACTGGGTGCTGTACCAGCGGTCGGTCGCCAGCGATGCGGAGATCGATTCGACCAGCGGCTGGGCACGGTCGAGCCTGTTCAGGGTTGCAAGGCCGGTGAGGATGATCGCCTGATCGCGCAATCGCGAGCCGAATGTCGGGTCGGTCATGTCGTAGCGGTCGGCGACTTCGATATTGTCGTCCTTGACGAGGTCGTCGGCGGCGCTGATCTGGCCGGCAAGGCGGTAGGAGGCGGCCAGCAGCCAGCGGGCGCTGGAGGTCAGGTGGTCCTGCTCCCGGAGCCTGTTCATGGCACCGAGTTCGGCCTCGTTCGCCAGGGCGAGCGTATAGAGCCGGTATGCCTGGTCGAGAGCCGCGTCCGTACCGCCGGCCACCCAGCCGCGGGCTGCCTGGTGCTGGTAGTTCATCCACGGATTCATCATGGCCGACGGGATCTGGTAGCCAAGCCGGCGGGCCTCGATCAGGAAATGGCCGGCATAGCTTGTCGCCCACGATTGCAGGTGTCCGCCCGGCCAGTACTGGAACGAGCCGTCCGGCGCCTGGAACTGGCGCAGCCGGTCGACGGCGGCGTTGATATGATTCTCGACCTCCGCCTTTTGTTTGTCGCTGAGCTGCACCAGGGTGGCCAGGTAGAGCTGCGGGAACGCCGACGACGTCAGCTGTTCCACGCAGCCGTAGGGGTAGGTCAGCAGGTAGTTCAGCCGCCGGTCGAGGTTCAGCGGCGGGACGGCCGAAATCTCGATCGATACGCTGTTGGTGCCGGGAAGTCCGTGCGGCACCACATGCTCGGTCCAGGTTTCGTCGGCTTTCAGCATGTGCAGATGCTGGACCGAGGTGGGAGCATTCGGATTGCGGACCATGATGTTCACGTCGCTGCCGGTCGACTGGCCGCTGCCCTTGGCGGTAAAGCGCAGGGTCGCCATGCCGGGGCGGTCCAGACTCTTCAGCCGCAGGGTCGCCACCTGTTCACCGGGCTCCTTGAAGGTCACGGACGCCTTGCCGTCGCCGACAATCTCGAAGTGGTCGTCGACAGCAACCTCGACGGTCGCCTCCTTCACCTTGGGATCGGTCGCGAAGAGGGAGACGGGTACCGAAAACTCCTCGCCGGGACTCAGTACGCGCGGGAGCGTCGCCAGCATGCCGAGCGGTTCCCGGACGGGGATCGACTTGTCGGCATGGCCGTAGGCGCCGTGCTCGCCGGCGACCACCATGACCCTGACCGCACCCAGGTACTGCGGCAGCTCGATCTCGTGGTGGCCCTTGCCGCCGGCATCCAGATGGAAGGCGCCGAGGAACTTGACGACCGGCGGGAAGCGGCGCTTGCTCTTTTTGCCCTTTCCTCCTTCGGCCTCGTCGCTGCCGCCCAGGGCGAGCAGCCGTTCGAGTTCGCCGCCGTAGGCACCGACGATATCGTCGAACAGGTCCCAGGTCGTCACGCCGAGCGCCTCGCGGCGGTAGAATTCGTCGTGGAGTTCCGGCGTACGGAAGCCGGTCAGGCCCAGCAGGCCCTCATCGACGACGGCGACCGTGTAGGTCATCGCCCGGCCCTGCTTCTCGCTGACGTCGAACGACACCTTCTGGCGGGGCTTCCACTCGTCCGCGGCGGCGATCACCGGTTCGAGCACCGTTTTGGCATCATGCACCTTGATCGGGATGACACCCCACAGGCGGATCGGCCGGTCGTTCTTCTTGTCCTGATGCGGCTGCAGCAGTGCGACACTGACATAGACATTCGGGCTCATGGCTGCGGTGACCGGTAACTCGAACTTCGATCGGCCCTGGCCGACCTCGAGCCAGCGTTGCTGGATGA
>DATLWR010000151.1:0-26165 GCA_035576205.1 Mariprofundaceae bacterium | reverse complement strand
CTCGACCAGGAAGTCGTGCGCCATCACCAGCATCTCGACATCCTCGACGGGACCCGTGACGCCGAACCACTCCACGCCGATCTGCTGGAACTGGCGCAGCCGCCCCTTCTGCGGCCGCTCGCGGCGGAACATCGGGCCGATATAGAACCAGCGCTGTGCGCCGGAACGGGTCAGCCCGGCCTGCAGGTAGGCGCGCACGGCACCGGCGGTACCCTCCGGGCGCAGGCAGATGTGATCCTCGCCCTGATCGACGAAGCAGTACATTTCCTTCGACACGATGTCGGTCGCCTCGCCGATCGAGCGCACGAACAGTTCGGTCGACTCCAGCACCGGCAGCCGCACCTCCTCGAACACATGGCGGGCGAATACCTTGCGTGCCGCCTCTTCGACAAGGCGCCAGCGGCGAACGTCGGCCGGCAGGCCATCGTGGATTCCGCGAATGCTCTGGAGTTTGTTCTGCACCTTGGGGGCTGCCATCGTTGTTCCTTTTAGTTCCTGATCATTTAGTGGCCGACCACGATCGAGGCGTTCGGCAATGTCACCGAAACGGTCGCACAGCCGGCCAGCAAGAACGCCAGCATCAGGCCCATGATCAGACGCATCTTATTTCTCTTTTGAGGCACGAATCTCGGCAGCGCGCCTCTCCACCTCGGCGACGATCTCGTCGATGATCGCCTCGGAACGAAGCTTGCCGGCCTTCTCGCCATCCTTGTACAGCGTGTGCACCGGATAGCCGCCGGTGATGCCAAGATCCGCCTCGGTCGCTTCGCCCGGCCCGTTCACCACGCAACCGATGACCGCCACGTCCATGCTCTCCTGGATGTGCGACAACCGCTCTTCCAGCGTATTGGCCATCTCGATGACGTTGAACTTCTGGCGCGCGCACGACGGGCAGGCGATCAGGTTCACGCCGCGATGACGCAGGCCCAGTGACTTCAGGATCTCGAAGCCGACCTTCACCTCCTCCTCGGGCTCGGCGGCGAGCGACACGCGGATGGTGTCGCCGATGCCGTCGGCGAGGATCAGGCCGAGGCCGACGGAGGACTTGATGGTGCCGCCGAAACGGCTGCCGGACTCGGTGATGCCGAGATGGAACGGATAATCGACGAGATCAGCCAGCTTGCGGTAGGCGGCCACCGTCATCGGGATGTTGCTGGCCTTCAGCGACACCTTGATGTCGTGGAAATCCATATCCTCGAGGATACGAATGTGATTCAGCGCCGATTCGACCATCGCATCGGCGCACGGCTCGCCGTATTTCTCGTTGAGTTCCTTCTCCAGCGAACCGGCATTGACGCCAATGCGGATGGAAACGCCGTGCTCCTTCGCTGCCGCCACGACGCGCTCGACGCGCTCGCGGCCGCCGATGTTGCCGGGATTGAGCCTGAGGCCATGCACGCCGGCATCGAGCGCCAGCAATGCCATTTTGTAGCTGAAATGGATGTCGGCGATGATCGGCACGCTGGTCTGGCGCAGAATCTCCGGCATCGCCTCGGCTGATTCCTGATCGGGCACCGAGATGCGCACGATATCCGCCCCCGCCTTCTCCAGGCGGTGCACCTGCGCCACCGTCGCATCGATATCGGTGGTCGGGGTATTGGTCATCGACTGCACGGCGATCGGCGCATCGCCACCGACCAGCACGTTGCCGACCTTCACTTGCCGCGTCTTGCGGCGCGGTTTGACAATCACATCACGCATCTGGCGACCTTATTGCGGCGCGGGAGCCGGGGTTGTCGAGGCATCCGGCTGTCCGCCGCCGTCCTGCAGCAGCTTGAGCCGCTCCTGCAGTTGCTGGGCGCGGCGCAGCGAATCGACATATTCGAGATTCTCCGGCACCAGTTCCACCGCCTTGCTCCACTCCGTCACGGCGGCATCCAGCCGCTCCCGGCGGAATTCGAGACGCGCACGCGCGTTGTGCTCGGCGGCCTTCGCCTCCAGCTCTTCCTGGATCTGCTTCAACAGCTGGCTGGCATTCGCGCCACCCTCGCGGCGGTAGACCTGGGCGTAGCGCTTGGCGGAAACCCAGTCGCCCTTGTCCATAAACTTCTGGATCTGTTCGCGCGTCACACTCTTCGGCATGACCGGCTTCGGGCTCTCCGCCAGCTTCTGCAGCGGCGATACGTTCTGAGCGGGAATCACGATGCCTTTCGGCAAAGCCGCCTTGATCTGCGCCATCAAATCCTTGCCGCGCTCGGAGTCGGGCTGCAGACGCAGATGCGATTCGATCTCCACATAGGCGATCTCCGGCGCCCCCTTGCGCAGGTAGCGCCCCGCCTCGTAGTAGGCATTGGCGGCGCGGTCCTCCAGCGCCGACACGAACTGGTCACGCTCGCGCGCCACCACATCATCCTTGGGATCGACTCCCTTGGGAGCCTCGAGATTGTCGGCCGCCGCAAGCCAGGCGGCGTCCAGTTTGCGACGCCGGTCGATCAGCCGGTCCATCCGGGCCTGGCGCATCTTCAGCTCCATATTGTTGCGGCTGTCCCGCAGGGACTTGGGATCGGTCGAGAACGTGATCGCCTGATCGTACAGGTCCATGGCCTTCGACCAGTCGCCGCCATTCTCGGCATTGGCCGCCAGCGACGAATAGTGCCGCAGCAGTCGCAACCGGGCCGGCTCGATCTGCTTGTCGAGCAGCTCCTTGGCCTGCGGATAATCCTTGCGGCTCTTGTCCATGGCCAGCACCCGTGCCCGTGCCTCCATGATGTGTCCGCGATCGAAGTCCTGCTTGGCCGAGGCATAGGTATTGAAACCGAACGCCGGCCCCTTGAATTCCGGCAGTTTGAGACTTTTCAGCTCCTCCTGCAGCGAGGCGCAGCCACTCAACCCGAACAACAGCAGGATCAGCAACAAACGTCCCTGTTTGTGTAATGCAAGCATCAAAAGTCTCCAATCACATCACGCACATCGGACGGCAACGTCAGGTCGAATGCCAGTGCCACCGCGTGGGCGATATTCCTTTGCGTATCATCGGCGATCGCCCTGACCACCCCGCACTGGATCGGCTGGCTGACACCCTTGATGTCGCGCTCGCCGATATTCTCGAATCCGAAACCATCGCCGATATGCGCAAAGGTCGAATAGGACATGACAACCTGACCGCCCTCGCCGAGCCCGCTCATGCGGGAAGCGACGTTCACCGTATCGCCGATCACCGTGTATTCGAGGCGCTCGGCGGCACCGATATTGCCCACGATCGCCTGACCGCGGTTCAGGCCGACACGGAACGCAATCGGTTCGCCGTTGGCACGCAGCACGCCCAGCTTGCTGCAGGCCATGGCCATCGCAAGCCCCGCTTTCACCGCATGCCGGGCATGATCCGGATCCTCGTTGGGGTGGTTGAACACCGCCATCACGGCATCGCCGATATATTTATCCACATGACCGCCATAATAGTCAATGACCCGATGGAACACCTCGAAGTGCTTGTTCAGCACATCGACCACCTCTTCGGTCGAGGTGGACTCGGAGAACGAGGTGAAGCCGACCATGTCGGCGAACAGGACGGTCACCTCCTGGCGCCTGTTATCGGGCTTCACATCGCCGCTCTCGAACACCTCGGAGACCAGCTTCGGATTCAGGTAGCGGCCGAACACGTCGCGGATCTCTTCCTTGTGCGCCAGTTCCGCGACGAGCACGTTGAACTGCGAGATCGCATCCGAGATCTCGTCGTTGCCGCGCACCGGCAGGCGCACCGTATAGTCGCCGTAGGCCACATGCCGGGCGGCATTGGCGAGCATCTCAAGCGGCTCGCTCATGCGGCCGGCGATCCAGTAGACCAGCACACTGGCCAGAATCACCACGATCAACGCGGCGATGGCAATGCGCACCACCAGCTGGCCGGCCAGCTCCTTCCAGGCTTCCTCGGAAAAACGCACGCCGACCGTACCGACAGGCGTATGCGCATACTCGACCTTCTTGACGTACCAGAGCCGGTCCAGCGGCAGCTTCTTGATCGCCGTACCGCTCGGCAACTCGTGCAGCAGCGCGTCATCCGACTCGACGACACCGAAATGCTGCTCCTCGCCACCCACGAACTGCAGATGCACGCCCATCACTGCCGGCACCTTCTTCAGGAAACTCTGCACGATAAGATCGATTTCGGCGTTGCTGCCGGCCAGCATCGGAATCTTCAACTCGTCGGCCAGCCGATCCACCTGCACCTCGGCCTGTGCCGACTGGCTGTTGAGCCAAGCCTCACGCTCGAGGTCGAGAATGATCATGAACAGGACGAAGATCGACACCGCAACAGCGAAACCGACCAGCATCGTCCAGCGCCAACGGATAGGGAAACGCGGCGCCTGCTCCGCTGCAGCATCGCCGGCAGTGAGGGCTGCCATGGCCGAATCGAAGGTCTCGTCTCCCTGCATGTTTGACACTCGGTCACTCTAACCAATCCGCCATATGCCGCAATGCCGGATTGGAATCATAACTTTAGGAAAAAAGCGCGTTTTCTTCGCTGAACAGCTGTGCCCAACCGACCGCGGGCAGGCATCATCTCCCGCCGGCGGCAACCGCCTCCCCGCCGGCATATCCATACCAATCGGCGCCGCATGCGGTTACGATGCGCCTTCGCAGGAGACAAGCATGACCCTATCGACCAAGCAGCGCAAAGAACTCAAGGCCCGGGCCCACCACCTGAATCCCGTCATCCGGGTCGGCCAGAAAGGCATTTCCGACAACCTGCTGAAAGAGACCGATCTGGCGCTGCAAAGCCACGAACTGATCAAGGTGCATATCGCGCAGGAAGATCGCGCGGAGCGTCAGGCGACCGCTGCCGAGATCGCGGCCGCATGCCATGCCGAGATCGTCGCCCACATCGGCAAGGTTTCCATCCTGTTCAGGGAAAGGCGTGAGCAATAAGTCCCGGATCGGGCAGATCCGATCGCTGCTGGAGGCAAGTTTCGCTCCCAGCCGCCTTGAGATCGAAGACGATTCGTGGAAGCACGCCGGCCATGCGGGTGCCGCGGGCCACGGTGGCGGCCACTTCAGTATCGTCATCGCAGCGGATGCGTTCAGCGGCCGTTCCCGGCTGCAACGCCACCGCATGGTCATGCAGGTGCTGCAGCCGATGTTCAGGGACGAAATCCATGCGCTCAGCATCCGCGCCGAAGCGCCCGGGGAATAAGGCAGACCGGGGATAATCGCACGTTCCCCGGCGACCGCCAGGCACAACCATGGAAGATGCCGGGCTACGCCCTAGTGGCGCGCCTCGGTCTGAATCGAGATTTCCGCCGACAGCGGCTTGACCGGCTCGGCCAGTTGCTCGCCCTCCGCCTGCGATATGACGGCCCCCTGCTTGATGGCCTTCAAGGCGGCCTCGACGATCGCAGGATCGAACTGGGTACCGGCTCCCAGCCGCAGCTGCTCGGCGCAGAACGATACCGGCTGCGCCATACGGTAGACGCGATGCGTCGTCATCGCGTCCACGGCATCCGCGACACAGATGATGCGGGCATCCAGAGGGATATCCTCGCCGGCCAGCTGGTCCGGATAGCCGAGCCCGTCCCAGCGTTCGTGATGATGGCGGACCATCAGCCGCTCCCGAACCAGCGTGTCCATGTGCTTCAGGATGCTGTCCCCGATGGCCGGATGCGCCTTCATGATGGCGAACTCCTGTTCGGTGTAGCGTCCGGGCTTGAGCAGGACCGCATCGGGGATACCAACCTTGCCGATATCGTGCAGCGTACCGCCGGTCCGGATAAGCTCGACATGGTCGCTGTCCAGCCCCAGTCCTTCCGCCAGGATCGCCCCCAGGCGCCCTACACGGCCGGAGTGATCCTTGGTATAGCGATCGCGCGCCTCGAGCGAACGCACCAGAGCCACCAGCGTGTCGCGCATGTTCTCGGCCAGCGCCGCATGCACGGCCCGGTTATCCAGCATGGTATCGAGCTTCTTGATCAGCAGGCCGAGCATCTGGCGGGTTTCGCTCTTCGGCTCGCCCCGCAATCCCGGATCAAGCATGCACAGCACGCCCATCGGCACACCCTGCAACATCACCGGGATGCTGATGTGCGAATGGCACTTCACGCCCGGCCAGCAGGATTGCATGCCGTCCTGTCCCACGAGGACCTCATCCACGCCATCCACCAGCGTCCGGAACGGCGTCTCCGCCACCTGACACGACTCGACCAGCACGGCATTGCCGAGATCCTGTTCGGCGACCAGCACCAGCCGGTCCCGCTGGCGCTCGTACAGGGCGAGAAAGCCGAGCCGCGAATGCACGACATCGAGCGCAATCGCCAGCGCATTGCCGCAAATGCTGGCGACGTTCCCCTTGCCCGGCATCTCCTCGAACATCCGGTACACCAGCCCCAGGCGGCGATCCATTTCGAACATTTCCGGCAACAGGCGATGCTCGGATTGCAACTGCCTTCCCGAAGCCGGCGCGGCCACAGCCTGCCCGGCGGCATCCGGGAACAGCATCTTGCGCAGGCAGTTCTGTAACATGGCCGGTTCAAACGGTTTCGCCATCACGTGCACGATGCCGAGCGACAGGGCCTTGGCCATCCGATCGGCCGAAAGGAAACCGCTCATCAGGATGGCGGGTGGTATGCGCTGCCCTTTGGCGCCGAGCTCCTCGATCAGATCGAGCATATTGCCGTCGCCCAGACTCATGTCGGTGATCAGGCCATCCCAGCGCCGTGTCGCCAGTTCCTGCCGGGCTTCGCTGATGCTGCCGGCGGCATGGACATGAATGCTCCTGTCGAGATCGGAAACGATCTCGCTGATGACCTCACGCACTGCCGGCTGGTCTTCCACTACCAGGACATCAAGCATGGAGACTCCCGCAGCCGGATCTGTTGCCATCCGCCGGGAAGCCTGCGGCATGGTCACGCTGCGGTCTCCCGGCTGTCCTTGCGGGCGGGCGGCGACACGTCACGACTCCTCCCGGCTACGGACATTGGCGCGGTACAGCTGCAGCAATTTCGATTCGAGATCGCGTTCGCTGGCGTGCTGCTGAATGGCCGGGTCGTCGGTCTCCCGGCCAGGCGTCCGGGGGGACGGGTCACCGACAGCGGCCTGCCTGCTCCGCATCGGGATGACATCGGAAGATGCGGACGACTCCTGGCGCGGATTCTGCTGCAGCAGCCGCTTGATCAGGCCATCCGCCGGGTGAATTGTGATCATCGCCTACCTCCATGGCAGCCAGTCGTGTGCAGCCCCCCACAAAACTTGCGATCTGTGCGACTAAAGTAGTGCACATTAAAAGCAGACGCAATGCAATCGGTGTGATGAGTCACGGTTTACGCAAGCCACTTCGCCTGTCCGCTCGTCCCTCGGCACCCGGCCGGATAACACCTACGCAAGGCGTGACAGAGCCACATGCCGGGACTGCCGCAACAGCCCCTACGGCTTGCGGTTTGCATGTCCTGCGTTTACGTTCGCAGTAAGGAAGGGCAGGAGGAACCATGGCCACTTCGATCAGGGACCGGCTGGTCAAATTGCTGGAGATGGATGTTGCCGACATCGCCAGTCTGCCGGCCATGTATCGACACCTTACCCATGTGTTGCGCTTTTCCATCCGCGTCGTCGAGCGCTTCATCGACGACAAATGCATCCAGCGCGCCTCGGCGCTCGCCTACGCCTCATTGCTGGCCATCGTGCCGCTGGTCGCGCTCGGCTTCTCGATATTCGCCAGCTTCCAGGCCTTCGACGTCGTCGCCGGTCACGTGCGCGATACGTTGCTCGAATATCTGGTCCCGGCCAGTCGTGAGGCGGTAGAGAGTTACCTGGGCTCGGTGGCCGGCAAATCCACCGCCCTGTCGATCTTCGGCATCATCGGTCTGCTGTTCACCTCCACGGCGCTGTTGAACACCATCGAGGAGGCATTCAACGACATCTGGCGCATCAGCCGTGCGCGCCCCTGGTTCTCCAAGTTCATGACCTTCTGGGCTACCCTGACGTTGTCCCCGATCCTCATCGGCGCCTCGATCACCATCACCTCCTATTTCGCCGCCCTGCCGGCGCTCCAGCATGTCGCCGAAGGTGCCAGCTATATCGGCAGGACGCCGTTCCTGCTGCCCTGGCTGATGTCGTCTCTGGCCCTGGCCGCGATGTATGCCGTACTGCCCAATACCAGCGTACCGTTCCGCTATGCGATGGTCGGCGGCCTCGTGGCCGGTGCGCTGTTCGAATGGGCCAAGATGGGCTTCGCCTTCTACGTCACGCACGTCGCCAGTTACGAAAAGCTCTACGGTGCGCTGTCCACGTTGCCGGTGTTCCTGATCTGGCTCTATCTGGTCTGGGTCATCGTATTGCTGGGTTCGGAGGTCAGCTTCTGCATGCAGCATCCGGAACAGTCGCATCGCAAGCAGAGTGCTTTCCTGCGCGCCGGCATCCAGCAGTTTTTCTCGCATCTCATCCTGCTGCGCGCCGCCCAGGCTCTGGAGAAGGGCCGGATGCTGGCCATGGCGCCGCTGATCGAGGAAACCCACATTCCCGGCAACATCCTGCAGGAGTGGCTGGATGAACTGAGCGACAAGGGACTGCTGCGCCGGGCCGACAGCGGTGGCGGCGAAGTGACCTGGCTGCCCGGCCGCGATGCCGACGGCCTGAATCTCAACGACATATTCCTGAAGCTGAACGGCAACACCATGTACATTCCCGACGAATGGCGTGACACGCCGATCGGACGGACGCTGACCGGCCTCTATTACCGCCGGACACGTGAGCAGGAGGATGTGTTCGGCCAGATCAGCATCCGCGACCTGATGCTCAAGGAAGAACAGGCCAGCCCCGTCGAATCCGTCCCTGCAGAATCCAATCCCGCCACGGAGTAAGCCATGACCACGGCCCGACTGATGATCGCCGCATCCGAACACGATGCCGACATGCTCTATATCAGCGGCATGTTCGTGCCCGATCCCTTCGTCGCCATCGGCATCGGCGGCCTCTGGCACGGCCTCTTCTCGCCGCTGGAGGTCGATCGCGCCCGCAAGCAGTCGCGCTTCGATGAGGTGCATCTGGACAGCGAATGGCGGCAACAGGGCGAGCGGCAGGGCCGCGATTCGACGCTGGCTGGTGCGGCAGCCGCCTTCCTGGCGGCACGCAACATCCGCAAGCTGCAGGTGGCCGGCCACTTTCCGGTGGCGCTGGCGAACAAGCTTGCGGGCTGGGGCTTCGAGGTCAGCTGCACGGAGGGATCGTTGTTCCCGGAGCGGGCGATCAAAAGCGAGGCGGAGATCCGCCACATCGCCCGCGCCGAACGGCTGACCCGGCGTGCCATGCAGCAGGCCGAGCAGTATCTCGCTGCCTGCGGCATCGGCAACGACGGTATCCTGACCACGCCGGACCGGAGCCGGAAAGTGAAGTCCGCCGATGTCCGCCGTGTTATCGAAAGCTTCCTGATCGGCGAAGGCGCCATGCCCTCCCACACCATCGTCGCCTGCGGCCGCGAGGCCGCCGACCCGCACAATGTCGGCCACGGCCATATCCGTGCCCGCCAGCCGATCATCGTCGACATCTTCCCGCGCCTGCTCGATTCCGGCTACTGGGGCGACATGACCCGCACTTATGTAAAGGGCAAGGCCAGCGAGAGGGTCCGTGAGCTCTACCGCACCGTCCGCGAGGGCCAGGATATCGGCCTGTCGATGGTTGCGGCCGGCGTCGACGGCATGTTGATCCACCAGGCCATCACGGCGCACTTCGACCAGTGCGGCTTCGTCACCGGCAACCGCCGCGGCAAGCAGGTCGGCTTTTTCCACGGCACCGGCCATGGCGTCGGCCTGGAGGTCCACGAAGCGCCGCGCATCTCCACGCGCAGCGATATCCTGCAGGCGGGACAGGTGGTGACCGTCGAGCCGGGGCTCTACTACCCCGATCTGGGCGGTGTGCGGCTGGAGGATATGGTGGTCGTTCGGGCCAAGGGCTGCGACAACCTGACACGGCATGCGCGACGACTGGAGATTGAGTAAGGACTGGAGAAACGACCGGATTTGTTAAGTTAATTTATCCGGTTAAATCACTAGTTAAAAGAAACCACTTAACATATCGGAATAAGTAGTCTATTCTGACTCAAAACCTCGCTTACGGTGGAATCGGAGTATGAGCGGACCAAGCAGCGATTTTCTCGATTTATCCGGCGTTAACCCGCCGAGCGGCAAGGCGGCCGCCCTGGACCCGCAGCACTTCTCGGTGCTCGAGGGCATGTCGCCGGTGCATCTGCGCATCCTCAACGAGGCCAGCCGCGTCATGTATGTCTCCAAGGGTGTGGAGCTGCTGCACGAGGGCGATACGCCGCACGGCCTCTATTTCATCGATTCCGGCAAGCTGACCATCGCCAAGCGCGTGGCCGACAAGCAGAAGATCCTCAGCCAGATGGGGCCGGGCAACGTCTATGGCGAGTTCGGCGTGCTGCGCAAGAAATCCCGCTACGCCTCGGTATTCACCGCCGAGCCGAGCCGCATCATCCGCGTCGACATCTCGGCCATCCACCAGGTGCTGGAGGTCGACGCCGGTTTCCGCAAGCGCCTGAACGACCTGCTGACCCGCCGCATGCTGAGCAGCTTCTTTTTCAGCCATCCCGTCTTCCAGGGGCTGCCGCAGGAGACATGCCAGGCCGTCGGCAAGGATATCCCGATGCAGTTCATGGAGCGCGGCTCGCGCATCTTCACCCAGGGCGACCAGCCGACCGGCATCTACCTGATCCTCTCCGGCGAGGTCGAGGTCCGCTACCTGAACCGCTCGAAGGCCGAGGTGTTGCTGGAGATCCGCCGCGACAACGACCTGATCGGCGAAGTGGTGCAGAAGAACGGCACGGCGCTGGCCTATTCCGCCGTCTCCTCCAGCGACGTCGACCTGCTGGTGCTGAACAAGGACACCATGAATACACTCCAGCAGCACTATCCGCAGGTCTATACGATCCTGGAGAACTACATCAACAAGCGCTCCGAGCAGACGGTGAAGCGCCTGAAGGAAAATCTCGCCTGATCATCAGGCCGGCCTCGTGCCGCCCGTCTGCCGAACGTCCGTTTCCAGCCAAAAGCGGACATTAATTAACTGCTCTAGGTAATTAGATAAGCCAAACTTTTAACTTCAATTGCGGTCTTATTTGCTAACCCCATGTTTTTCAAGAATCTTCAAGACTTCCTTATGACCTGCATTATTCGCTAACGAGAATGCAGTCCGGCCTTGTTTGTCCGTAGCGCTTCCATCAGCCCCGTTTGTCATCAGAATTTCCACAACCTTCGCGTGACCGCCAGATGCAGCTGCCAATAAAGCCGGCATCCCTTGATCGTCATCCGGTACAAGATTGGGGTCAGCACCAGCCTTCAATAACTCCTTCACAATCGACGCGAATCCATTATTTGAGGCAAACATGAGGGCTGTCCGCCCAAGCTTGTTTCTAGCATTCACGTCAGCGCCGCCGTTGATCAAGGCTGTAACCGCCATTTTATGGTTCTCGGCTGCGGCAGCCATCAAAGGCGACCAACCAGGCCCGCCCAGTGGGGCGTTTGGATCAAAGCCAATCTTCAACAGTTTTTTAACTAGCTGTGAATCTCCCTTTCCCGCGGCCTTGTACAATTCCGATGGGCCAGATTCACCCCGGTCATGATCATAAGAAGCAATGATTTTCTTACATTGACTCTGGTCTTGTTCGCATGAGCTGCTGATTACTTTGCAAACCAAATGCGCATATATCATTACTCCTTCTTCGTCTGGATTTTCATTTTGATGCTTAATTTTGTACTGATATGCATGGACGGGCATACAATCATCATAGATGAGTTGCTTTGTTGATCGATTATCCGCCGCTTCAGCAGGAATAGCTCCGCAAACAACAGCTGCACTGAACACCAACCATATTATTCGCATTATGAGTCCCCACTACCAGTTAAGTTAATCCATATTTTAGACGAAATTGAATGACTACAATTGGCCGAAAGCAGCCATTCGGGATAACGAATTTCGATTTGGAAGAATGAGAACCTTGGCCGGCTTAAGAACTCAGCCCACTGTGCTGCGATCGAACCACTGCTGCAGGGATTTTTTCAGGGTCGCCGCATCGCCGCGGACCAGCACCCGTTTCTGGCGCGAGGTCTGGCCGGAGGCGAGTTCCACGTCGCTTTTGGCCACTCCCAGCCCCTCGGCGATGGCGCCGAGAATCGCTTTGTTCGCCTTGCCCTCCTGTGCCGCTTCGCTGATGGCGATCTTGAGCGCTTCGCCGTGCAGGCCGCGCAGCTGAGGCTTTCGGGCACCCGGCTGGGCATGCACGGCAATGTAGATACCATCCTTGCCGTCGCTGACGGCGACGAGCGGATCGCCCTCCGCCATCAGCTGCCGCTCAGAATCTGGAACGCCAGGCGCTGCAGGCTCGGCACGATGAAATCGTCGAGAAAGACGATAGCCAGCAGCACGATCATCGGCGAAAAATCGATGCCGCCGAGATACGGCACCCGGCGACGAATCGGGTACAGCACCGGTTCGGAGAGCTGGTTGATGATGCGCACCAGCGGATTGTAGGGATCGGGCGACACCCAGGAGAGCACCGCCCGGGCGATCACGACGATCATGGCGGTGACGAACAGCACGTGCAGCACGCCGGCCAGCGCCTGCAGGAAATAGCCGACGATGAACATCAGCTGCCCAGTTCCACCGAACGCTTGCTGGCCGCCGCGATCGCCTTGCGCACCGCATCGGGCAGCCCCTTCTCATACATCACGTCGAGTGCGGCCTGCGTGGTGCCGCCGGGGCTGGTCACCTGCTGGCGTAGCTGCTGCGCCGTGCGGCCGCTCTCCACCAGCATGCGTCCGGCGCCGAGCGCTGTCTGCTCGGCCAGATGTTCGGCGAGTTCCTGCGGCAGGCCCAGCGATTCGCCGGCCGCCTGCATCACCTCGGTCAGCAGGAAGAAGTAGGCCGGGCCGCTGCCGGAAAGCGCTGTCACGGCATGCAGCTGCTTCTCGGCCGTCACCCAGTAGACCGCACCCGAGGCAGCCAGCACATATTCGGCACGCTGGCGATGCACCTCGGCTGCATCGCTGAACAGCACGGAAACGCCGGCACCGACGAGCGCCGGGGTATTCGGCATCGCCCGTACCAGGTTCACATGACTGCCCAGGAATTTCTGCAGCTTCTCGGTCGTCAGGCCGGCGGCGATACTGACCACCGTGGCATCGCTTTTCACCCGCATGCCGAGGTTGTTCACTGCCTGCTGCATCTGCTGCGGCTTCACTGCCAGCACGGTGATATCGGCATGCGACAGCGCATCGGCATTGCTCGTGCAGGCGTGCACACCGTAGGTGTCGGTCAGGAACTTCATCCGCTCGGCATTGGGTTCGGAAACCCCGATCTGCTGCGGCTTGTGACCGGCGCGCACCAGGCCGGCGATCATCGCCTCGGCCATGTTGCCGCCGCCGATGAACGAGATATCGAGATTATGCATGTTGAGACATCCTTTCTTCGTGCTTCACTGGTTCGTGCTTCTAGCGGTTCCAGGGACCGAACAGGGTCGACCCCAGACGCACCATCGTTGCACCCTCCTCAACAGCGACCCGGTAATCGTCGCTCATCCCCATGCACAACTCGGCAAGGCTCCCACCGAAGAGCTCCTCCCGCAAGCGGGCAAGCCGCCGGAACGCCGGCCGCGGGTCCCCTTCCGGCGGCCCCATGGTCATCAGGCCGCAGAGCTCAAGTTGCGGCAGCCCCGCCAGCTCTGTGGCCAGCGCCTCGATCACGGCCGCATCCGGCGCCACACCGTGCTGGCCGGGATTGCCGGCCGCATTGACCTGGATCAGCACCGGCAACCGGCGCCCCTCGACCTGCGCAGCGACCTTTCGCGCCGTATCGATATCCTCGACGCTGTGCCAGCAGGCGGCATGGCGGCCGATATATTTCGCCTTGTTGGCCTGCAGCGGCCCGATCATGTGCCAGTCGCAATCCGGCCATTGCGTGGCGCGATCACGCAGCGACTGCGGCCGCGACTCGCCGAACTGACGCTGGCCGGCCCCGATCAGGCAGGCGACTGCTTCGTCCGGCACGTACTTGCTGACCGCCAGCAGCCTGACCCGATGCTGCGCCAGTTCATCGCACAGCTCCCGCCAGCGGGCCAGCAATGCCTCAGGATTGCCTTGCAGCCTTGCCTCCCCGCTTGACCATCAGAAAACTCAGCGTGGCGTAGAAAATGATCGCCTGCAAAAGCAGCAGCCAGACCGACAAATGCTGGGCCCGCACCAGCGCCAGCGCGGAGAGACCGATCAGCAGCGCCATCGCCACCACCACCCACACCGCCTGCGGCTGCGAGCAGCCGAGGTCCATCAGCCGGTGGTGCAAGTGATCGCGTCCCACGTAGTCGATCCACTGGCGCACGCTCCTGACGTCGCCGCGGGCGATGCGAGCCACCGTCGTGTGAATCATGTCGAAGATCATCACCGAAAAGATCAGGAGCGGCGCCGCGTAGGCCTTAAGTGGCCCTTCCGACGACCAGTCGCCCATCACCGCGATGCTGGCCATCATCCAGCCGAGATAGGTGCTGCCGACATCGCCGAGAAAGGTGCGCGGCGGCTTCGAATAGCGGGCATTGTCGGGCAGAAAGCCCAATGCCGCGCCAACCATCGCCAGACACAGCAGCAGCATGTAGGTCTGGCCGGTCGTGTCGGCCAGGATCGCCATCAGCGCCGTCACCGCAGCAGCCAGCGAGGCGGCCAGGCCGTTGATGCCGTCGAGGAAGTTGAAGGCATTGGTTATGCCGACCACCCACAGGGCGGTAACGATGAATTCCAGTCCGTACCCCCACCAGGTCGGCGGTGCGAACTCGACATGCACGCCGTGCCACCACAGTACGGCGAGCGCCAGCAGCTGCACAAAGAGCTTGATGGCGGCGGAAAGTCCGCGCAGGTCGTCCCAGAACGACACCACCGCCACGATCAGCGCCGAGATGCAGACACCCTTCAGCTCCAGCGAATAGTTGAAATTGAGAAACAGCGTCAGGTTGATCGCGAAGACCAGCGCCAGACCGCCGATGCGCGGCGTCGGCTGGACGTGCTGGCGTCGCTCGCCCGGATAGTCCATGGCACCGGTCCGGCGTGCCAGCCAGATGACCAGCGGCATGACGGCAAAGCCGAGCAGCGCGGCGGCAGCCGCCAGCTTGATGCCGATCGCCAGCGGTGCATGCAGCATCTCCAGCGGCAAGGCCAGCAGGATACCGGCGACAAAGGCCAGCAACCGTACAAAGATATGGTCCATTACGGCATGCATGCCCTGACCGCCTGTTCCATCAACAAAAACTCTTCCTCGCTGAAATCGGCCAGCAGCGGCAGGGAAACGCAATCCTGCCAGGCCGCCAGCGCCCCCGGGCATGCTTCCGCCTGCTCGCCGGGAAAGATTCCCGCCACCGGCCGGGCGGCACCCACGCCATGCCGGCGCAGTTCCCGGATCACCGCTCCGGCCTGGCCGGGGGTGCGAACGATATAGCGAAAATCGTTGCCGTCACGCCTGACCGGTTGCGATCCCTTGCCGGCGAACCAGCCATCCATGGTCGTCGCCCAGCGACGGCGCTGCAGCGAGATGCCGCCGGCCTCGGTCATGCGCTGCAGGGCAAGGGCGGCGTGCAGGTCGGAAAGCTGGTGATGGCCGGCGTACTCCGGCCAGTCGCCGTCGCCGAGATCCGGATTGCGCATCTCCCTGATGGCGGCGACGGCATCCGCCTCGTTGCAGGCCACCGCCCCGCCGTAGGCGCCACCCCACGGTTTGGTGGCATGGAAGGAAGCGATCGCCGCATCGCCGAAGCTGCCCAGCGGCCGTCCCTGCCACTCGGCGCCGGCCGACTGGGCGATATCCTCAATGACCACGCACGGCCAGGCCTCGGCCGCCAACGACTCGACCATGCCGAAGGGGTGCACCAGCACGACGGCATCGAGCAAGCCGGCAAGTTTCATGGCCCTGCCCGCATCGAGCCGCAGATCCGCGGCGCAGTCCATCAGCACCGGTTCCATGCCGGCGGCGCGCACCGCGTACAGAACCGACGAACAGCAATAGGCCGGCAGGCCGACACGGGTGATGCGGCACTCCAGCCTGAGCGCCCTGAGTGCCAGCATGATGGCGCTGGTACCGGAATCGACGGCGACCGCATGCTTGCATTCGAGGCGAGCCGCAATCTCATGCTCAAGCCTTGCCGCCGCATCCCCCATGGCCGTATGGCCGGACTCCAGCACCTCCAGCACAGCCCGCCGGCAGGCCGGTCCGAAGGTGGGCCTGGAGTGAGGAATCACAACCGCAGGCGCACCGGCATGAAGGCTTCGGCACAGGTCAGCTTGCCCTGCACGCCGCGGAAATGGACAGTGGCCAGCGCAATCTCGACGATGTTCAGCCGCACATGCGTCTTGTCCACCTGCGAGGCGTGCGCCTCCAGCGCCTTCAGCTTCTTGGACAGCGTATCGTGGATATCCATAAACAACGTCGGCTCGAACGCCGTCGACGAGGGGGTCTCGTAGGCCAGCACGTTGGGCACATAGCGCGTCACCGAATGCGCCACCTGCGCCAGCACGCGGTGATCCTGGTGGGTGTCGTCGCGGTAGTTCACGTAAACCGTGTCCGGCTGTACCTCTTGCACGACGGCCTCGAGCCGGGTCATCAGCTCCCGCGCCTCTTCCGGCAGATGGGTATCGTGGAATTCGCCCCAGTGCAGCCGGCGGATGCCGAGAATCTCTGCGGCTTTTTCCTGCTCGGCCTTGCGCACCATGGCCTCGCCGCCGGCATCGCCAAAGGTGGCGATGAAGGCGTGCACCTCGTCGCCGCGTTCGGCATGTACGGCCAGCGCACCGCCGCAGCCGATCTCCAGATCGTCCGGGTGTGCCGCCAGTACCAGGATCCGTTTCATCGCCTCATCTCCCCCATCGCGCGAACCATGTTGGCGGCTTGCGGCCCAACATTCAACAGCATATCCAGGGCCGACAGGTAAGGGATGAAGTCGCCGTGCAGCTGCGGATAGTGCGGCGGCTGCACCTCCTGGAACCACAATCCGATGCCGGCTTCGTGAAACGCGTCGGCATCGAGGTAGTTGCGCCCCTCGCGGCCGGAGAGATAGGCATCGCCGCCCACCTCCTTGCAGAGATCGATCAGCCGGCCGGTCGGATCGTCGCTGCGGATCTGCATCGAGGAGGCGACCAGCAGCGGTGCCGTGCAGCCGAGCATGCCACCCATGAGCCGGATCACCTCGGTATTGAGTTCGGCCAGCCGCGGCCAGGGCCGCTCGAGCAACGCTTTCAAGGGAGGCCAGTAATCGTCGAGATATGGCGCCTTCGCATAGGCCTGTTCGACGGCGGCGATCTGCTTGCGCGCCCACGGCCCGCCCGCGATGCCCACCTCGTCGATGCGTTGCGGGAAGCGGTAGCTGACCGGCACGGTCAGCCACTGGGCGCCACTTGCCGTCTTGATGCGGTTGCGGTTCTGCCACTCGTTCTTGTGGTACTGCACCGTATCGAGCACAACGAAGACATCGGCCAGCAGCCACTTGTGGAAAAAGCCCGGCCACGGCAGGTAGTTAGGCTGGTGGATGGTGACCAGTTTCACAGGCTCACCCGGACCAGGAACGGATTGGCCTCCATGCGGATGCCCGCCTGCATCGGGATATGCAGCCGCACCGCATGCACGCCCGGCGCAAGATCGAGCGGCAGGCGCACCGCCTCGCCGTTCACCGGCAGCTCGACGCTGGAAGCCACCTTGCCGTCGACCACCCACTCGCCCTTCAGTAGAGCGGGCTGCTCCGCCGGCTGCAGTCCGGTATCCTGCTCGGCGAGCCTCGCCACCAGTTCGATCGGCGAGGTGATCGTCGCCACGCTGCCGCCCGGCAGCAGCGGCGCACCGCTCACCGGCTTAAGGTAGAGCTCGGCGACGCGGATATTGCGCGCCTGCGGCATACCCCAGGCGACGCAGCGGCCGTCGCGCAAGGCCTGCAGCACGGCGGCCGCCGTCTTCGCCGTCGCCCAGACGTCCATCGGATAGTTGCCGAGATATTCGTTCGCCTCGCCCTGGACATGGAAGTCGCCGGCCGCGATACCCCAGACCGGTGCCGGCTGGCGGCCGTGCAGGTAGTCGAGCAGGTAGCGGTCCCAACGGGCGCCCGGCTCGGTGTTACTGTCGGTATCGCCATAGACCGCCGCGAAAGCCTCGGCGGTCGGCTGGCTGAATACCCGGGCACTGTAGGGCGGCGTATCGAGCTGCACCCCCATGGGGCCCGGCCGCTGGCCTGAGAGCGTGCCCGGATGTGCCCAGGCGGTGAACAGCCCCTCATCCGTGGCCACCTTGAGGAATTCGGCATCGGCATCGGCCGGCTTGCGCAGCAGCGCAATGACCGCCAAAACGACGACCGCGGCCACCAGTACCGTCGCCAACCGCCCGTGCCGCCGCAGTACGATGAGCAGCAGGAGCGCCACGACAAACCAGAATGCGAGCGACAGCTCGCGGCTGCCGTGGATGTTGCGCAGATCGAAACTCGGCAGGCTCTCGATCTGCTGCGGCGTCTCGGCCCCCAACGTGATGATGTGCCGCTCGGCATCGTGCAGTGTCAGATCGCGGAAGGGGATGCCGCTCCAGTGATAGCCGGGGGTGGATTCGGTGCCGGCAAGCACCAGCAGTTCCGGATGGCGCTGGCGCAACCGGACGATATCGGTGAGAAACGATTCCACGCCGCTTTCGTAGAGCGATGGCTGCTGCCGCGAGTAGCCCAGCATTTGGGGGATCGGGTCGACACCGAGCCGGATCGTGAAGCGGTCGTGGTCGTTGACTCCCAGCACCCCGATGCCGCGCGCCTCGGCCATCGCCGCCAGCGCCTCGAGATCGTGCCGGCCGTCGGAGTGGACACTGCGGATATCCATCACCATGCGCAGCGGCGGCGCGAACGGCTGACTGATTTCCGGTACAGCCGTGGTCGGTGCCATTGCAGTTTCGTCGCCCATGGCCGGCACCGGCAACAGCCACACAAGCACCAGCAGCAGCCTAGGCAGCATGACTTACCCCGGCATATATCTGCTCCAGCCCGGCAAGCATCGCCGCCAACGAATAGGCTTCGGCGCGCTGCCGTGCGGCCTGCCGCATCGAATCCGGCCAGTCGCTGAGTAAAGCCTTCGCCACCGCTTTCGGATCGTCAGCTGCGACAACGTGCCCGACGCTGTCGTCGACCAGTTCGGAAAGGCCACAAACATCGGCGACCACGCACGGCAGACCGGCCGCCATCGCCTCGACCACTGCCCGGCCCATGCCCTCGTTGTGGGAGAGCAGGCAGAAGCAGTCGGCCGCCGCCAGATACGGTGCCGGCTCCGCCCAGCCGGCGAAATGCACCTGTCCGGCAATGCCAAGCGCCGCCGCCTGCTGCTCCAGCGCCGTCCGTTCGGGGCCGTCGCCGACGATGGCGAGCCTAGCGCCGGGCCGTTGCGCCAGCACCTCGCGCCAGGCAGCCACGAGGCGCTCCATTCCCTTCACCGGCACCAGCCGGCCGACCGACACCGCCTGCCACCGGATGCCCGGATCGTCACCCCGCAGCTGTTCCACGCGCCCGGCCAGGGCCGCGACATCGATGCCGCTCGGCACCACATGCCACTGTCCGGCAGTCCCTACACCAAGGCGAAGATGATCGTCGCGCTCAGCTCGCGTGAGCGCCACCAGTGCATCGCTGCGCGGCGCGAGCCACCGCTCGATCCATAAAAAAAAGCGGGTGGAAAGCCCGCCGAAATAACCGTGGAAGATGTGACCATGCGGCGTGTGCACGATCGCCGCCCGCCTTTTGTTTCGCAGCCGGCCAGCTGCCAGACGGCCGAGCGCCCCCGCCTTCGAGGTATGGGTATGCACGATGTCGAAGTCCGGCTTCAGCAGATCGCGTATCTGCAGCAAAGCAACGAGATCGGCCGGTCCCGGCGAACGGTGCAGCGCATCGAGCAGGACGACATGGCCGCCCACCTCCCGGAAGGCATCGAGCCCCGCCTCGACCTGCTGCCGCTCGGCCTTGCTCATCGCCGACTCGAAGCTCGGCCCGAAAGCGAGAGTGACGGTGTGCCCTGCCGCCTGCTGGCCGTGGGCAGAGAGCAGCGTGTTGACCGCCGAGCCGCCACCATCCATGCGGGTGATCAGGTGCAGGATGCGCATCAGGCCTTTCCGGCCCCGTTGCCGAACAGACGCCGCACGCAGTCGAGCAGGATCGCGTCGTGGTGCTCCCAGCCGAATTTCGCTTCCGCCGCCTGGCGCAGTTCGGTGCGCATGGCATCGCGGTCCATGGCCGATATGTCCCGCCATGTGGCGCGCAGCGCCCGGGCCAGCGCCAGCGGCGAGGCATCGGCAGCAAGCCGGTTGCAGGGCAGTGCCGGCGCCACCTCCGGAATCGCTCCGACCGGTGTAGCCACCACCGGCAGGCCGAACATGTTCGCCTCCACCGTCACCAGGCCGAACCCCTCCAGCGAACGGGTCGGCAGCATGAACATGTCGGCGGCGGCCAGGCGCCGCTGCGTCTCGCGCTCGGAAAGAAAACCGGTGAACTCGATGCGGTCCGCGATACCGAGCGCCTCGGCGAACGCCTTGAGCGGCTCGAGCAGTGCGCCGGCGCCGATCACGCACCAGCGCAGCTCCGGCATGTCGTGCTTCAGTATCGCCGCCGCCTGCACCAGCAGGTCGACGCCGGTGCGCGGCACCAGGTTGCGCAGCGTCACCACCACAGGTTTGTCCCAGCCGAGCTCGCCGCGCAGCACCTCGCGCTGGGCCAGCAGCTCGGGGCGTGCCGGCACGGCGCCGCCGAAAGCGATCGTCACCCTGGCGCTGTCGGTGCCGAACTCCTCGGCAAGGCGGCGGCGGGAATAATCGCTCAGCACCAGCAGATGTGACGCACTGCCGTACACCCCGGCCTCGAGGCGGCGCATCGCGGCGGCAGCCAGCGCGTGCCGCATGTGCCAGTCCAGCGCGTGACGGGTCGTGTACTCCTCGAAGGCGAAGGAGTAGTTGACCTGCAGCCGTGGCAGGCGGCAGCCGGCCTTCATCAGCGCCCACATCACGAACGGCTGCTCGGCGATGACACCGGCGAACAGATCGTCGTGGGTCTGCCACCAGTCGCGCGCAGCCTTTTTCAGCTCTCGCAGGCCGCGCCAGCCGCGGTCGCCGCTCCACGGCAGCCGGTATTCCATCACGCCGTCGGTCAACTCCTGAACAAGCGTCGCCTCGGGATTCGGCTGCCGGGTCAGGATAGCGATGCGGATTCCCGCCTTCACCAGCGCCCGGACATGCTGCGTCAGCATACGCTCGGCACCGCCGTGCACCGTCTCGGCCGAGACATCGCTGACCACCAGGATCGGTTTCTCCATCACGCTGCTCAAAACTTCCAGCTCCTTGCCTGCATCCAGTTATCCACCAGCAGCAGTCCCCAAAGTATATCGGAGCGGTCCTCGCCCGCCCGGTGTCGCGCCCATTCGCTGCGCACATATTCCGGCCGCACCAGCCCGCCGAGGGGTGCGGCGACGCACAGCCGCTCGATCTCCTGCGCCAGCTCGCCGCGCAGCCAGTGCTTCACCGGCGCCATGAAACCCTGCTTCGGCCGCTCCACGATGGCCAGCGGCAGGCGCTGCCGGGCGATGTTGCGGAGCGTGAGTTTCAGTTTCTCCTGCCACGGCCAGCCTTCCACCTTGTCGCCCTCTGGCAGCAGCATGGCCAGGTTCATCAGCCGGGTATCGAGGAACGGCGCGCGCAGCTCCAGCGCGTGCGCCATGCTCATGCGATCGCCCATGGCCAGCAAATCGTCCGGCAGGTAGGTGAGCATGTCCCAGGCCATGGCACCGTTCACCGGCCCGTAGCGCTCGACAAGACCCGCAAGGCCACCGTAGGCGGCCGCCGCCGGCAGCCAGCCGCTATCGCCACCGCTCTCCGATAACGTGAACATCTCGTCCCGGCCGGCCGAGGTCGTCGCCGTCCAGCTCAGGTAAGCTTGATCGGCCGGCAGATCGAGCCCTTCAAGGAAGCGGCGCAGACGGCCACGGCGGTTGCGGCTGCCGCCGCTCTCGCCCATGGCGCGTACCATGGCCAACAGCAGGCCGCGCCCCGGCAGACGCTGCAGCCGCTCGTGCCATCGCATGCCGAGATAGCGAGGATAGCCGCCGAACAGTTCGTCTCCGCCCACCCCGGAGAGCGCCACGTCGACATGCGGCTTGGCCGCCCGGGCGATCAGGAAGGTCGGCAGCGCCGCCGAATTGGTGACCGGCTGATCGAAGGCGGCGGCGAGTTCATGCAGGGATGCCTGCGCCTCGGCCTTCACCTCCAGCACCGTGTGTGCGCTGCCGATATGCGCCGCTACCGCCGCGGCGTGTTCGCTCTCGTCGTAATCGGCCGTGGCGCCGCTGAAACGAACGGAGAAGGTGTGCAGCCTCTCGGGCAGCTGCCGGGCCAGCGATTCGGCGATCAGCGACGAATCGATGCCGCCGGAAAGGAACACCCCCATCGGCCGGTCGGCCATGGCGCGCATGGCGAACGCCTCATCCAGCAGCCGCGCGGCCTCGGCCTGCAGCTCGGCGGGTGTGAATTCGTTCGGCTGGTCGGGCTCGGGCAGGAAGAAGTAGCGGCGCGGCGCAATCGCCTGTCCCGCCCGCAGCACGGCATAGCTGCCGGGCGGCAACTGCCGGATCTCCTGATACATGCTGCGCGGTGCCGTCACCCGCATACGGGTGAGCAGCTCGTAGACCGCCTCGGTATCCGGGGTGAGTTGCCAGTCGCCGCGTTCGAAGGCATCGAGCCGGGAGGCAAACCCCACGCGCCCGTCCTGCTCGCAGACGAACAAAGGCTTCTCGCCGAACGGATCGCGCGCCGCCACCAAGAGCTCCTCGCGCGCATCCCACAGCAGCACGGCGAACATGCCGTTCAGGAGGCCGAACATGCCGAACCCGAAGCGGCGGTAGAGATGCGGCAGCACCTCGGTGTCGGTGTCGGAGTGGAACACCACGCCGTCCCGCTCCAGCCGCTGCCGAAGCTCCGGATAGTTGTAGATGCAGCCGTTGAAGACGACGGTGACATCGTCGACCGTCATCGGCTGGTGGCCGCGTGCATCCGGGCCGATGATCGAGAGCCGGTGATGGCGGGCGGCAAAGGCGCCGCCGTCGAATTCGCCGTGGTCGTCCGGACCGCGATGGCGCACGGCCTCGGCCATGCGCGCGAGCTCCCCGTCACCGCGCCTGCCCAGAATGCCGACAAAGCCGCACATCAGCGGCGCTCCAGCAGCCGTTCGAGATCGGCGACATGCGCCGTCCAGCCGTGCGGTGCCAGGAGCGGCGCCACCCAGCGGCGGCCCTTTTCCGCCCATTCGGCACGCGTTTCCGGCTGCAGCATGGAGGCCATCGCCTGCCGCCAGGCTCCCTCGTCATGCGGATCGCAGCGCATTGCCGCACCCCCCGTCGTTTCGCGCAACACCGGAATGTCGGCGACGATCGCCGGGGTACCGCAGGCCATCGCCTCCAGCGGCGGATAGCCGAACCCCTCGGCGGTGGAGGGCAACAACAGGGCCGCCGCATCCCGATACAGCGTCAACAGTTCACTGTCCGTCACCGAATCAGGGCAAACCACCTTGGCGCCCGTCGCGGCATCGAGGTTGGCAATCAATCCGTCACCGCCACGCACACCGACCAGCGCCAGCTTCGCCGGCAGCTGCCCGATGACCTTGAGCAGCAGTGGCACGTTCTTGTGCGGCAACCCGTTACCGACATAGAGAAAATAGGGCTCGGCCGTCTCACCAGCACCGGGCGTGAAGCTGGCAGCGATGGCCGGGAAGCGCACCTCGCCGTGCCGGATGCCGGCAAGCTCATTGCAGGCTTCGAGTGAAGCCGCCGAATCGAACCAGGTGAGTGATGCCAGCTGCAGCGCCCGCTTCAGCCGCAGGCGGCCGGCAAGAACGCGCAGCGTGTTGCCGCGATAGGCCGGATGCGTCAGATACAGCACGTCGTGCACCGTATGCACGGCCGGGCACGAGAGCCGCTGCCACGGCAGTTTCGGGTAGGGGCTCAGGAAAAGATCGTAGCCGTTCGCAAGCCTCGGCCACCACAGCTCGGGCAGATGTGGCAGGTAGAGCACCGTCGCCTTGCTGTCGAGCGAGGACGGCAGCGCGCAGGCCTTGGTCATGGCCACCGTCAGCCTCCATTCCGGGTGCGCCTCGTGCACCGCCAGCAGCAGCCCTTCCAGGAAGCGGCCGATGCCGGTACGCCGGCCGGCCACGAATTCGCGCCCGTCGATCAGGATCGCGCTCATGCCGGCTCCCACCGGGCGACGGCCAGCATCGCCTCGGTAACAAGCGGGCCGCCGAGCAGCTGCGGCACGGCGGCCACGGCATCGATCAGCCGCTTTGCCGGCTCGACCATGCTGCGATCCCAGCCGATGGAGTCGACAGTGAAACCTGCCCTGCCCAGCGCCAGCCGCAGGCTGAAAGGTGTGAAATGGTAGAGGTGGATCTCTTTGGTATGCAGGGAGAAGAGCGGATAGGGGCGCCCCTTCAGCAGCCGGTAGAGCAGCGCCATCAGCCGGTTGTGGCGGTTCGGCACCGCCATCAGGAACAGGCCGCCGGGCCTGAGGATGCGCCGCACCTCGGCGAGCGCTGCGAACGGATCGCGCATGTGCTCGAAACTGTGCCAGGCGGTGACGACATCAAAATGCGCACCAGGCAGTCCCAGTTCCACCAACTCGCCAATATGCACCGTCGCGGAAGGCACGCGCCGCTCGATCTCGGCCGCACCGGCCGCCGAGAACTCGGTCGCCTCGACCTGATAGCCTGCTGCTGCCGCCACCGCCGCAAAGGCGCCGTCGCCACCGCCGATATCGAGCAGGCGACCGGTAGAGGCCAGCGCCATTACCCGGTCGATACGCCGCTGCCACATCCGCTGCCGCGCCACCACATGCTTCTGCCGCCATGGCTCGTAGTAGGCCTCGCCATAGGCTCTGGCGAGCACCTCGGATGTGGGCAGCGGATGCACGAAGCCAAGCTCGCAGCCGCGGCAGGCGTACACGACATACGGCGGCTCGCTCCTTTCGATGGCGAATGTATTGCTGCCCTCGCACAACGGGCAGATCGGCATCTTAGTCGGCATGCATCATCTCCCCGTAAAGCTGCATGACGGCCTGCACGTGGTGCTGCAGGGAAAAGTTGCCGACCCTTGCACGCCCCGCCTCCCCCAGATGCCGCCGCAGGCCATCATCCGCGAGCAGTTGCCGGACAGCCACCACCATACCGTCCCAATCCCCCTCCTCAAGCAGCATGCCCTGCTTGCCATCCTCGACCACCTCGGGAATGCCGCCGTTACGAAACGCCACCACCGGCACCCCGGCACCCATGGCCTCCACCAGCACGCGGCCGAACGACTCGAACCGCGACGGCAGTACGACGACGGTGGCACAGGCATACAGCCCGGCAATGTCCGCCACTTCGCCGAGCCAGTGCATCCGGCCCGCACAGGGAGATTGCGCGATCAACGCCTGCAGCCGTTCCGCATAGGCCGGATCGAAGGGGTCGATACCACCGGCCAGCAGCAGATGCACATCCTGCCGGCCCCCACAGATATCTGGAAACAGCTCCACCAGCCGATGCTGCCGTTTGACGTCCGACAGCCGCCCGACGACCAGCACCACTTGCCGGGCACCGAACGGTGGCGCCCCGCATGGCAGCGGCTGCGACACATCCAGCCCGTTGTAGATCGTATGCACCCGCTGGCCGGACCAGCTGGCGAAACGGCGCGCCGTGGCGGCACTGTTGGCGATGACAGCGCCTACCAGCCGACGCAGCAGCCGGTCCATGACCGGATCGCGTTCCGGCACCCGGCAGTGAAACAGCACCGGGATGCCAAGCCCCCGGCAGGCCAGGCCGGCGTAAAAGGCCGCACGGCTGTTGTTCGCATGCACGACATCCGGCCGCTCAGCCTTAAGCCAGCGGCGCCACGAGCTGAGCGCACCCAACGTCTGCCAGCCGACCGGCGGCAGGGGAAGGTACTCGGCCCGCACCCCGGCGGCGGCCGCGCGCCTGGCCAGTGCACCTTCGGCCGGGGTCACCAGTACCGCCTCCACGCCGGCCGGCAGATGTGTCGCGAGATCCAGCAGCGAATACTCGCCGCCACCGACGAAATCGCTGAACTGGCTGACATAGGCCACCTTCATGAGGCCCTCCAGCCGGCAAGACGCCCGATATCGGTGGCCAGCGCCATCACCAGCCGAACCAGCGGTGCAAG
>DATLWR010000150.1:0-14598 GCA_035576205.1 Mariprofundaceae bacterium | reverse complement strand
AGTACGCTAGCCACATGAAGGGCTTCAACGTGCTGCCGGTCTACGGCGGCCAGAGCTATGAGATCCAGCTCAAGCAGCTGGCGCGCGGCGTGCACGTTGTCGTCGGTACACCGGGTCGCGTGATGGACCACATGCGTCGCGGCACGCTGAACCTCGACAACCTGCAGTCGCTGGTGCTCGACGAGGCCGACGAGATGCTGCGCATGGGCTTCATCGACGACGTGCAGTGGATTCTGGAGCAGACGCCGGAGAGCCGGCAGATCGCACTCTTCTCCGCCACCATGCCGCCGGTGATCCGCAAGATCGCCGAGCAGCACCTGAACGATCCGGAGCTGGTCACCATCAAGGCGAAGACCTCGACCGTCGAGACGATCCGCCAGCGCTACTGGATGGTGAACTGGCAGCACAAGATGGATGCGCTGACCCGTATCATGGAGTTCGAGCCGTTCGACGCCATGATCATCTTCGTGCGCACCCGCACCACCACCGTCGAGGTGGCCGAGAAGCTGCAGGCGCACGGCTTTGCCGCGCAGGCGCTGAGCGGCGACATCCAGCAGAAACAGCGCGAGCGCATCATCGACCTGCTGAAGAAGGGCAAGCTTGATGTCATCGTTGCCACCGACGTGGCGGCACGCGGCCTCGACGTGGAGCGCATCACCCACGTGATCAACTTCGACATCCCGCTCGACACCGAATCCTATGTGCACCGTATCGGCCGCACCGGCCGCGCCGGCCGCACCGGCGATGCCATCCTGTTCGTCACGCCGCGTGAGAAGAACATGCTCTTCGCCATCGAGCGGGCCACCCGCCAGAAGGTCGAGCTGCTGGAGATGCCGACCACGCAGGCGATCAACGACCGCCGCATCAACGATTTCAAACAGCGCATCACCGACACGCTGGCCGCCGAGGACATGCAACTGTTCAGCCAGATCGTCGAGGAGTACACCCAGGAGCACAACGTGCCGGCCATCGAGGTGGCCGCGGCCCTGGCCCGCATGGCGCAGGGCGATACGCCGCTCTTGGTGAAGACCGAGCCGAAGCCGCGTGCGCCGGAGCGCGCACCGCGGGCCGAGCGTCCGGAGGGCGGCAGGCCGGAAGGGAAACAGCGCAAGGCGCACGATTTCGGCGACACGCCGGTGGCAGGGCGGGGCGAGCGTCGCCCGAGCCGCAATCCCGCGAGCGACGTACGGTTGACCAAGCCACGCGAGGGCATGGAGCGTTATCGTCTGGAGGTCGGCTCGATGCACGGCGCCAAGCCCGGCAACATCGTCGGCGCGATCGCCAACGAGGCCGGCATCGATTCGGAGTTCATCGGCCACATTGAGATCTTCCCGGATTTCTCGACGGTCGACCTGCCGGAAGCGATGCCGAAGCCGATCTTCCAGAAGCTTCGCAACGTCTGGGTGGCCGGCCAGCAGCTGAACCTGACGAAGGTTGCCGGTGGCGGCGAGCGGCCGGCCCGCAGCGGCAAGTTTGCTGGAGGCAAGGGCGGCCACGGCAAGGAAGCAGCCGGCCGGGGCGCACCGAAGGGCAAGCCTGCCGGACGCGCCAAGGGCAAGGGTGATGCGAAGGGACGCAAGCCGGCCCTGGCGGGCAAGGGGCCGAAGCGCAAGTAAACGGAGGTAACGATGCTGGATAGTAGCAAGTACGACATCGAGGTTACCGCCGAGCCCGAATATGTTCCCGAGCACTCCGAGCCGGAGAAGGGGCGCTACGTCTTCGTCTACACCATCGGTATCCACAATGCGGGCAGCGTCGCGGCGCAACTGCTCAGCCGTCACTGGATCATCACCGACGCCAACGGCCAGGTCGAGGAGGTGGTCGGCGACGGCGTGGTCGGCGAGCAGCCGGTCATCCAGCCGGGCGACGAGCACGAGTACAGCAGCTTCTGCGAGCTGCAGACTCGCGTCGGTTACATGGAGGGCAGCTACACCATGCGTGCCAATGACGGTACCGTCTTCGAGGCGGCCATTCCCGCCTTCACGCTGGCTGTGCCTGGCTCGCTCAACTGATTGATTGATGGAATAAGCGCGTCCTTGCACTTATTCCTTATACGCAAGGGCAAAAGCGTGGTTTTGCCCTTACTCACAAATCAGGCGCAAGCCTGATTTGACGGCCCATCCATAGGCCGTGGCGCTCCAATGTTTTCAGAGCGCCTTTCCTGTTCAGTTTCACTTCAGCCGCTCCCCGCATGATGCCGTCATCCCGAGCAAGGAGGATGACATGCAGAACGGAGCAACCATCAAGGTCTGGGATATCGGTGTCCGCCTGTTCCACTGGGGACTGGTGGCACTGTTCGTCTTCGCCTACATCAGCGGCGAGGGCGAAACGGAATCGCTGCACGCCTGGGCCGGCTACGTGATTCTCGGCCTGCTCGCTTTTCGGTTGCTGTGGGGATTCGTCGGCAGCCGGCACGCCCGCTTTTCCGACTTCATCTACTCGCCCGGCGAGGTCATCGCCTACCTGAAAGGGTTGCTGACCAGCCGGCCGAAGCACTATCTCGGCCATAACCCGGCCGGCGGCCTGATGGTGATCGCTTTGCTGGCCACGCTGTTCGTGGTGAGCTGGACGGGCCTGATGGCCTACGGCGTCGAGGGCAAGGGTCCGCTGGCTGCGGCCCCTCAAATCGGTCTGGTGGCGACTGCCCAGGCCGACGGCTGGGAGTACGAGGAGCACGAGGGCCGCAAGGGAGGCGGCGAAGAGGACGAGTTCTGGGAAGAGCTGCACGAGGGCAGCGTCAACTTCATGCTGCTCCTGATCGTGCTGCACCTGACCGGCGTGGCGGTCTCCAGCCTGCTGCACCGCGAGAATCTGGTGCGCGCCATGATCACCGGCCGCAAGGCGAAACCGGTCGAATAAAGGTTCCTTTGCAGGGAAGGCGGCCGGGCAACCGGCCGCCATTTTTTTGCACCTTGCCGCGGCCGCCCGCCTCCGTTAGACCACAGGGGTGAGCCGTTCGCCCCGATCCGCGTCCGAAGTGCCGCCGCAAACCCCGGCACTGGCCAAGTTGCCGCCGGGCATCTGGGCGCTCGGCTTCGTTTCCCTGTTCATGGATGTCTCCTCCGAGCTGATTCACAGCCTGTTGCCGCTGTTCATGGCCACGGTGCTGGGCGCGAGCATGACGACGATCGGCATCGTCGAGGGTATCGCCGAGGCGACCGCCGCCATCGCCAAGGTCTTCTCCGGTGCGCTCAGCGACTGGCTGCGAAAGCGGAAGTTTCTGCTGCTGGCCGGTTACGGCCTCTCGGCGCTGACCAAGCCACTGTTTCCGCTCGCCGGCTCCATCGCCACCGTCTTCGCCGCCCGCTTTGCCGACCGGGTTGGCAAGGGCATCCGCGGTGCGCCGCGCGACGCGCTGATCGCCGACCTGACGCCGAAGGCACAGCGGGGCGCTGCCTACGGCCTCAGGCAGGCGATGGACTCGGTGGGTGCGGTGCTCGGGCCGCTCTTGGCGCTGGCCGGCATGGCGCTGCTTGCCGACAACATCACCGCCGTGCTGTGGATCGGCGTCGTACCTGCCGTGATCGCCGTGCTGATCCTGGCCGTCGCCGTGCGCGAGCCGGAGCAGGTCGCGGCAAGTTCGAACGGCCGGCAACTGCAGTGGCGGCAGGCACGCCGGCTGCCGCCGGTCTTCTGGCTGGTGGTGCTGCTCGGCTTCGTCTTCACGCTGGCCCGCTTCTCCGAGGCGTTCCTGGTGTTGCGTGCCAACGACGCCGGCATGCCGCTTCTCTATGTGCCGCTGGTGATGGTGGTGATGAGTGCGGCCTTCGCCGCCGCCTCCTACCCGGCCGGCAAGGCGGCCGACCGCATCGACCGGCGCCTGTTGCTGGTGGCCGGTATGGTGGTGCTGGCCGCGGCCGACCTGTTGCTGGCCGTGGCCGCAGGACCCTGGCTGGTGCTGGCCGGTGCGGCGCTGTGGGGACTGCACATGGGGCTCACACAGGGGCTGCTCTCCGCACTGGTCGCCGATACCGCGCCATCCCGTTTGCGCGGCACCGCCTTCGGCATCTTCAACCTGGTGGCCGGCATCGCGCTGATCCTGGCCAGCCTGATCGCCGGCCTGTTGTGGGATCGGGTAGGTGCTGCGGCAACCTTCCTGGCCGGCGGCGGTTTCGCGCTGCTGGCCGGCATCGGCGTGCTGCTCGAGAAGCGGGCTACCGCCGGGAGTCGCGCCTAGCGCCGTTTGTGCGGCCGGCGGCCAGTCTTGCGGGAGTCCGATGGCGCTGCCGGCTTGTGGCCGAACCTCTTCCGTGGCTGGGTCGGCCGCGGGCCGTGGCCGGCCGGCGGTACCAGGTGGTTGGGGCCGATGCCGATCAGGTCCGCCCGGCCCATTTGCTTGAGCGCCTCGCGCAACAGCGGCCAGTTCTCCGGATCGTGGTAGCGCAGGAAGGCCTTGTGAAGGTCGCGCTGTTTCTTCCGCTTCGGTGTATAGACCGATTCGGAAAGTCTGGAAAGCTTGCGCAAGGGGTTGCGACCGGTGTGGTACATGGCGGTGGCGGTGGCCATCGGCGACGGCAGGAAGGCCTGCACCTGATCGGGCCGGAAATCGTTGGCCTTGAGCCACAGCGCCAGGTTCAGCATATCCTCGTCCGTCGTGCCCGGGTGGGCGGCGATGAAGTAGGGGATCAGATACTGCTGCTTGCCGGCTTTCTGCGAGAACTTGTCGAACAGCTTCTTGAAGGCATCGTAGGTGCCGATGCCCGGCTTCATCATTTTGGAGAGCGGTCCGCTTTCCGTGTGTTCGGGGGCGATTTTCAGGTAACCGCCGACATGGTGGGTCACCAGCTCCTCGATGTATTCGGGCGAGCGGACGGCCAGATCGTAGCGCAGGCCCGAGGCGATGAAGACGCGCTTGATGCCGTGCAATGCCCGCGCCTTGCGGTACAGGCGGATCAGCGGTGTGTGGTCGGTGTTCAGGTTGCCGCAGATCTCGGGATATACGCAGGAGGGCTTGCGGCAGGCCGCCTCGATGTCAGGCGATTTGCAGGCCAGTCGCCACATGTTGGCGGTAGGTCCGCCAAGGTCCGAGATGGTGCCGGTAAAGCCGGGGGTCCTGTCGCGGATCGCCTCCACCTCGCGAAGGATCGAGCCTTCCGAACGGCTCTGGATGATGCGCCCCTCGTGCTCGGTGATGGAGCAGAAGGTGCAGCCGCCGAAGCAGCCGCGCATGATATTCACCGAGAAGCGGATCATCTCGTAGGCGGGGATGCGTGCACCCTTGTACGACGAGTGCGGCAGCCGCGAATAGGGCAGGTCGAAGACGCTGTCGATTTCCGCAGTGGTCAGCGGCACCGGTGGCGGATTGAGCCACACATCGCGCTCGCCATGTCTCTGCACCAGCGCCCGCGCATTGCCGGGGTTGGTCTCCAGATGCAGCAGCCGCGAGGCATGTGCATAGAGCAGCGGGTCGTGCTCGACCGCCTCGAAGGCGGGCAGCCGGATGACGCTGTGCTCGCGATCGAGCCGACGGTGCATGAAGTGGATCGGCTGCGTGTCGCTGGCCGGCTGCTTCTCCTCACACGCCTGTCCGGCCGTCATCGCGTACGGGTCGGGGTGGGCGATCAGCTGTCCTGGCGTGTCGATATCGGTGGAGTCGATCTCCGTCCAGCCGGCCGGGATCTCCTTGCGCATGAAGGCAGTGCCGCGGATATCGGTGATGTCGCGGATGTTCTCGCCGGCGGCCAGCCGCTGGGCGATCTCGATGATCTGCCGCTCGCCGTTGCCGAACACCAGCAGGTCCGCCTTCGAGTCGGGCAGCACCGAACGGCGCACCTTGTCCGACCAGTAGTCGTAGTGGGCGATGCGGCGAAGGCTCGCCTCGATGCCGCCGATGACGACCGGCACCCCCTTGAAGGCTTCCCTGCATCTTTGGGCATAGACCGTGACGGCACGGTCGGGACGTTTGCCACCCTCGCCATTGGGGGTGTAAGCGTCGTCCGAGCGCAGGCGTTTCTCTGAGGTGTAGCGGTTGACCATCGAATCCATGTTGCCGCTTGTGACGCCGAAGAAGAGGTTGGGTTTGCCAAGCTGACGGAAGGCATCGGCCGATTGCCAGTCCGGCTGGGCAATGATGCCGACCCGGAATCCCTGCGCCTCCAGCACACGGCCGACCACCGCCATGCCGAAACTGGGATGGTCCACATAGGCATCACCGCTGACGATGATGATGTCGCAGCTATCCCAGCCAAGCCGCTCCATCTCGGCGCGGTTCATCGGCAGCTCTTTGGCTGGCTGTAGGTCCGGACGGTATTTCGGCCAGGAGCCAAGGGGTCGGGCGGCCGGCATCTGAGGAGCGATCATGGCCGAATGCTAGCACTTTTGGGATTTTTTAACCTGTGGGCAGTATGATGCGCCGCATGCAGACATTCAGCCTCGTATTTATCGCCTTCGTGGTGCTGGCCACCGCCACCGATTACTGGCTCGCTGCGCGTCATGCCCGGCATGTGCGTGCACATCGCGGGGCGGTGCCGCAGCGTTTTGCCGGCGTTATTTCGCTGGAAGCCCACCAGAAGGCGGCCGACTACACGCTGGCGAAGCTGTTCGTCGATCGCTGGGCCGGGCTGTGGGGCGTGGCGCTGCTGATCATCTGGACGCTGGGCGGCGGACTGGAGTGGCTCGACCAGATGGTGCGCGGCTTCGGCTTCGGCGGGCTCGCGACCGGGGTCGCCGTAATGCTCGGCTTCTTCGTCATCGGCCAGCTGCTGGAGATGCCGTTCGATCTGTGGAAAACCTTCGGGGTGGAGGCGCGTTTCGGTTTCAACAAGATGACGCCCGGCCTCTACGTCAGCGATTTGTTCAAGCAGCTCGGGCTGATGCTCGCCATCGGCGGGCCGCTTGCCTTCGTGATCCTCTGGCTGATGCAGGGGATGGGGTCATTGTGGTGGCTCTACGCCTGGCTGGTGTGGACCGCCTTCAGCCTGTTCATGATCTGGGCCTTCCCGACCTTTATCGCACCGCTGTTCAACAAGTTCACGCCGCTGGAAGAGGGCGAGTTCAGAAGCCGCATCGAGGCGCTGCTGGCTCGCTGCGGTTTTACCAGCAAGGGGCTGTTCGTGATGGACGGTTCGAAGCGCTCGGCGCACGGCAACGCCTATTTCACCGGGCTCGGCAACGCCAAGCGTATCGTTTTCTTCGACACGCTGATCAACACGCTGCAGGTCGACGAGGCGGAGGCGGTGCTGGCCCATGAGCTGGGCCATTTCCGCCATGGCCATGTGAAGAAGCGGCTCATCATCATGACGGCGATGTCGCTGGCCGGCTTCGCGGCTCTCGGCTGGCTGATGCAGCAGGCGTGGTTCTATCAGGGGCTGGGTGTTTCCGAAGGCTCGAATCACATCGCCCTGCTGCTGTTCATGCTGGTGATGCCGGTCTTCCTGTTCTGGGCAGGTCCGATCTCCAGCTGGTTCTCGCGCCGGCACGAGTTCGAGGCCGATGCCTATGCGGCGGCACATGCAGATGCTGAAAAGCTGATTTCGGCGCTGGTGAAGATGTACGAGGACAATGCGGCGACCCTCACCCCCGATCCGCTCTATTCGGCCTGGCACGATTCGCATCCGCCGGCGCCGGTGCGCATTGCGCATCTGGAGGCTCTGCAATGACGAGGCGTTACGTCGAACTGCTGGCGCCGGCCGGCACCATCCGCAACATGCGCTACGCCTATGCCTTTGGCGCCGATGCCGTCTATGCGGGCCAGCCACGCTACAGCTTGCGCGTGCGCAACAACGATTTCCTGCTGGAGAACCTGAAGACCGGTATCGACGAGGCGCATGCGCAGGGCAAGAAATTTTACGTTGCCAGCAACCTCTTGCCGCACAACAACAAGGTGAAGACCTACCTGCGCGACATGCAGGCGATCATCGAGATGCGCCCCGACGCGCTGATCATGGCCGATCCCGGGCTGATCATGATGGTGCGCGAAAAGTGGCCGGAGATGCCGATCCACCTCTCCGTGCAGGCCAACACGATGAACTGGGCGGCGGTGAAATTCTGGCAGTCGGTGGGGATCAGCCGCATCATCCTGTCGCGCGAGCTTTCTCTGGATGAGGTGGAGGAGATCCGCCAGCAGTGCCCGGATATGGAGCTCGAGGTGTTCGTACACGGTGCACTCTGCATCGCCTACTCCGGCCGCTGTCTGTTGTCCGGCTACTTCAACCACCGCGACGCGAATCAGGGGACCTGCACCAACACCTGCCGCTGGAAATACGACATGACCGGGGCCGAAGAAAACGCCACCGGCGACATCATCCCGATCACCGATCTGAATGCGCTGCGTGCCGAACCGTTCTCGGATTGCGGCAACCTCGAGCGGCATCCGCTGGCCGACAACGTCTACCTGCTGGCCGAGGAGAATCGGCCCAACGAACTGCTGCCGGTGTTCGAGGACGAGCACGGTACCTACATCATGAACTCCAAGGATCTACGCGCCGTCGAGCACGTCGAGCGGCTTGTGAAGATCGGTGTCGACTCGCTGAAGATCGAGGGACGCACCAAGTCGCACTACTATGTGGCGCGCACCGCACAGGTTTACCGCCAGGCGATCGACGATGCCGTGGCCGGACGCCCGTTCGATGTATCGCTGCTCGGCAAACTCGATGCCTTGGCCAACCGCGGCTACACGGACGGCTTCTACCAGCGCCACCACACCGCCGAACACCAGAACTACCTGCACGGCTCATCGCAGCTGTTCAGCCAGCGTTTCGTCGGCGAAGTGACCGGTTATGACGCCACCAATCAACTCGCCGAGATCGATGTGAAGAACAAGTTCGGTGTCGGCGATTCCGTCGAACTGGTGGCCCCAAGCGGCAACCGCACCTTCACCGTCGAGCGGCTGTGGGATGCGAGGTCGGGCGACGAAGTTGCCGAGGCGCCGGGCAGCGGCCATCGCGTCAGAATTAAGGTGCCGGTCGATCCGACCGAATACGGCCTGCTTGCCAGGAACCTCCATGCCGAGTCGTCGGCAGCGGCTAACTGAGGTCGGCCAAAAGGGGTTCAGCAAAGAGCATGGTTTCCTGCCACTGGTGATTACGGCTTCAGCAGCCCAACCAGCAGGGCTTCGTGTACGGCTTCGGCTCGCGAGTGAACGCCGAGTTTCCTGTAGATCTTCTTGGCATGCGTCTGGACGGTCGAGAGCTTGCAATCCAGGTAGTCGGCCGATTCCTGGTAGGAGAATCCTTTTGCAAACAGGTTGAGGAGATTTCTCTCCTTGGGCGTCAGGTTGCCGGTTGTCGTGCCCGCCTCCCGCGCTTCGGGAGAGGTTCCGATTTGTTGCAGGGTGGCGATGCGCCGCTTGAGCAATTTCTCAAGATCGCTGATCTCTTCGTAAATCAGTATCAAGTGCGAAAAGCGATTGGCGAGCAGATGACTGTTTCTGAGCGAAAACGATTCGATCCTTTTCAGTCTACTCACGATCTGCCTGTGCAACAACAGGGATTGCTGACTGCACGCAAGGATACGGCTCACCTGTTCCCCCCTTGAGCCTTATCCATGGCTGTTGCGGCATCGCTGCCCGAACTGAAGCCCATTGTCGCCGACATGCTTGCACATCCGGACAGGACGATGGGGCCTTGTCGTCATTCTGTCGGCCTATAGCAAGTCTGCCTACCTGGCCAGAAGACCAGCCGGCATTCAAGAACCTCCATATAGATAGTTCACGGCGTTGGGCTTCGCAATCCAATATCGGGCGGACTTTTTGCGCCGGTTTGGCCATCGTCGTGCATCCCATATTCATGTGATGGCAGTCACACCCGGGGCCATATATATAAATCCAGGTGAGGGGCGGCGATGAACCGATGCAAGGCATCGAACTCGCCGGCCGGTAGGAAATCCATGCGCTGATTTATCGCCACGCCGCGGCTAATCAAAAGGAGGAGTCCATGCCGAGCTATCTGCATCCAGGTGTCTATGTCGAGGAGATTCCGAGCGGTTCGAAACCGATCGAGGGAGCAAGCACATCGGTCGCAGCCTTTGTGGGCCAGGCGACGAAAGGACCCGTTGGCGAAGCCACCCTCATTCAGAGTTTCGATGATTATACCAACAGTTTCGGCGGCATTGTTTCGGAAGGGGATGCCATGGGTTTTGCCGTGCAGGCGTTTTATCTGAACGGCGGCAAGGCGGCATATGTCTGCCGCATGGTCGGCGATGGATCGGTCGCAGCCAGCGACACGGCAATCGGCCAGGACACCAGTAGTAATCCGGTCCTCAAGATATCGGCCACGAGCGAGGGCGAATGGGGAAACACCATCTATTACAGGATCAACAAGCCCGATCAGGATTCGCTGACCTTCGATCTCGAAGTGGGGCATTGGGATAATAAAGGCAAGTTCGTCGCCGACGAGAAATATACGGGGCTGAGCATGCGGGCCGCCGATGCGAACTATGCGCTGAAGCAGGTCAACGGAAATTCCACGCTGGTCAGCCTGTCGCTGGAAGATGCTGCAGATCCCGAAAACATCGCCGCCAATCAATATCAGGATGCCACACTGACCGGTGGAAAACTGGATACAAGCGATGATCATTACTTTGATAATTGTCCGAAAACCTTGGGGCTAAACATCAATGGGCTCGGCACAAAGCAGATTACCTTGCCAGCCTCTTTTACGACTCCATTAAGTTCAAACTTTGCTAGCGATGCTGGTTCTCTGGCGTTTGAGATAACCAAAGCCGTCCATGGGCTCGGAACCGAGGATGCGTACCAAAATTTTTCCTGTCAGTTCAACAATAACGACCAGTTTGAGCTGGTCTCCCAGGAAGACGGTTCGTCGGCATCCATCAGCATCAGTGACGGCGATTTGGCCAAGCTGTTGCGGATCGATTCCAAGCAGCCTGCCGTCCTGACTGGTGGCCCAGGGGCAACAAATGGCCCATTTGCCGGGAATGCCTATTTCAAATCAAGCCTTTCACACGATAACGAAACCCTGAAGTTGAACATAGACAATCACGGCGATGTGGAGATCTCGCTGACGGTTGTCGATCTCGGTCTGGATGGAGCCGACAATCAGGCCGACGGGAATAAGGTGGCATTGGCTATCCAGAATGCCGTAAGAGCTTTAAAACCCTCCATCGCCTCCTACAAGGATTTCAGGTGCGTATATGTCTATGCAACAACGGTCTCCGGAAGGCATTTCGAACTCACTTCAGGCAGCGGTTCTCCGAGAAATTCCGGGCTGTCGGTCAGTGACGGCACGCTGATGGCTACTTTGGCCTTGGATGGAGCTTCGAACCCTGTGACAACTCTCGGTCGTTCGATCGATCAGGGGACTGCAAAGGTCATCCCCCTTCATGCCCTCGGTTATCTCGATCAGGGCACGGCATTGGCGGCGGGGGCGGAAAATCCCGCCACGGCCAATGACTTCACGGACTTTTTCGACAAGAAGCTGCGCAAGGTGCGCGACGTCAGCATCATGGTGCTGCCCGGCCAGCAATGGGCCAAGGATGGCAGCGGCAATCCGTTTATCAGTGCCACGCTTGCGCATTGCGAAGCCATGGCCAACCGGATGGTCATCGTTGATCCCCCGAAGGCTCTCGAACTCGATCAGGGGGCGACCGTCGATGCGCTCGGTCTGCCGTCCTCGACCTATTCGGCGCTGTACTATCCCTGGGTGAAGGTGGCGAATCCGCTGTATAACGCGGATACGAATCCGACGGTCGACAAAATCGTCGATGTCGCACCTTCCGGATTTGCCGCCGGCATGTGGTCGAAAACCGACGGTCGGCGCGGGGTCTGGAAGGCGCCCGCAGGTCTGGAGACGGGGCTGCTGGGCGTGGCCGGTCTGCAATATATCGTCGAAGACGGCGAGCAGGATCAACTCAACCCCCTTGGCGTGAACTGCCTGCGCAAGATGCCGGGCGCCGGTCCGGTGATCTGGGGAACAAGGACGCTGGCCACCCAGGCCGATCCGGAGTGGCGTTACGTGCCGGTACGGCGCACCGCCATGATGATCGAGCAGAGCATCTACCAGGGTATCCAGTGGGCCGTGTTCGAACCCAACAAGCATACGCTCTGGTCGTCGCTCAGGGCCAATATCGGCGGCTTCATGAACAGCCTGTTCCAGGCCGGCGCCTTCCAGGGCGAGAAGGCTTCCGATGCCTACTTCGTGCGCTGCGGGCTCGGCGACACGATGACGCAGGCCGATATCGACGCGGGACAGGTGATCGTCATCGTCGGCTTCGCACCGCTCAAGCCGGCCGAGTTCGTCATCGTCCGCATCCAGCAGAAAGTGAACCAGCAGTAAGGGAGGAACGAGATGGCAGTACCAATGTTTCCCGGCAATACCGAACGCTACGACCCGTATCGGACATTCAAGTTCCAGGTCCTGATCGACGGGCAGCCGGTCGCCGGCCTGAAGAAGATGACCGCGCTGAAAAAGACCACCGAGGCGGTCGACTGGCGCACCGCCGGCGATCCGACGCATGTACGGAAATTGCCGGGCGCTACGAAGTACGCCGAGGTCAGTCTGGAGCAGGGGCTTACCCACGATCCGGTATTCGAGAAGTGGGCGAATGCGGTGAACAATATCGAGGGCGATGCCGCCATGAGCCTGAAAGGGTTCCGCAAGACCATCGTCATCAACGTCATGAACCTGCAGGGGCAGGTGGCGATCAGCTACAAGCTGCATCGGGCATGGGTCTCCGAATATCAGGCACTGCCCGATTTCGATGCCGGCACCACCAATGCCGTGGGCATCCAGTCCATCAAGCTTGTGCACGAGGGATGGGAACGGGACGCCTCGGTCCTCGAACCAACCGAAAGCTAACCGGAGAGGGATTCCATGCTGGACATGGAGGTTTGGCTGCCGGGCGGGCTTCCGACCGGCCAGGGCGTTGAGCGGCGCGCCAGATTCCGGCCATTGACCGGCAGGTTGGAGCGGCTTCTCGTCGAGGTCGATCGGCGCAAGAGCCGGACGGCCTACGTCACCGAGTTGCTGAGCGCCAGCCTGGAATGCATTGGGAGCCGGCGAGCCGATCCCGAGGCGGTGGCCTCCCTGTGCGTCGCCGATCGCCAGTTCCTGATGTTGCGGCTGGCGGCGATGCTCGGCGGAGAGCTGGTCTGGTTGCAGGCCGTTTGCGAGCGCTGCCACTCTATGTTCGACGTCAGTTTTCGCCGCAACGAATTGCCAGTCGTCGAGGCCGGTCCGGAGTTTCCTGTCGTCAGGCTCATGCTGCATGACAGGGAGATCGAGGTGCGGGTGCCCAGCGGGATGGACCAGGCAGCCGTTGAAAGCTGTGGGGAGGGCGAAGAAGCCGTCCGCCGTTTGCTGCAGAGCTGCCTGCTGTCGGTCGACGGCAATCCGACGCCGGAGGATTTTATGGCCGAGCTGTCGGACGGGGATATCGAGGCGATAGATGCGGCGCTGGATGAAGCCTCGCCCGCGGTTTGCAGCCGGTTGCAGGTGCATTGCCCGGAGTGCGGCAGGGAACAGCAGGTGGAGCTGGATCATTATGCTTTCTCGTATGGCGACAGCCTCTCGCTGATCGACGAGATCCATACCATTGCCATGCACTATCATTGGCGCGAATCGGACATCCTCGATCTGCCGACCAGGCTTCGTCGCCAGTACCTGAACCTTATCCGGCAAGCGAGCGGGACGGAGTGGGCGACATGAGCTTCCTCGGCAGGATGGTGGCGGATGCGCGTGGCCCGTCGCGTCTTCCCGGATCGGGGGATGCGCCCAGGCCAGCTGCTCTGGGAGGGCTGGAAACCGGTCGCCGCAATGTTGAACCGGTCGCATTGCCGGAGGCTCATGATGCTGTTCCGGTAACGCCGTTGTCGGCCGAGCAGGCAGGTCCGTTGCCGGCAGCCGCGCATCTTCCTGCCGCTACGCAGCGGCCTGTGCAAACGGAAGCGGATGTCAGCGCGCACATGCCCGCGGCCATGGAGAGACCGGTCGAGGCATCCGGCCAGCCGTATGTTGAAACGATATCGCCGGACTCGGCGTATGCAGGGATTACAGCCGATACGGAGCCGGTCGATGAGCAGGTCGTCGTGCCAGGTTCGATGCCGCGTGCAGCGGGCATGGTTGACGAAAGCCTGCCTGTAACCGAGGAGACACCGCTGTGGCCGGCCGGCCGGCCGGTTACGGCAGTCAACCCACCCGAGCAGACAAACATGACGCAGGAATCGCCGGCCGCTCCGGCGTCGTACAACAGTCTGGTCGTGGCAGCCGGCCAGCCGGAGCGGGCGGCAGCGACCGGAAGCAGGCGCAATACCGTCATCGCAAGCCCTGAAGATGCGGCAATTCCGGCGCCAGGGCAGCTTCATCGCGAACGTCGGGATGACATCGACGGCGAGAAGCTGCCGGAGATTCAGATCCACGGCACAAGTGCTCGTGCCGATAATCGACCGGAGGCTGCCGTCGTTTCTCCACGGATTGGAAGTGATGCGCCGGATATGGGCAAGGAGTCGCCGAAGGCGGCAATGCCATCTCGGGACGACGGACCGGCAAAGGGACGGCAGGCGCCCGGGCAGAATCGGCCCGCAGCCATTGCCGCTTCGGAAAATGGACGCGGTAGCGATAACGAAACAGCGGCAAAGGGTGAGAGAGGCTCCGGTGTCCTGTGGCATCAGCCGCCGCGCCCTGCTGTGGCGGCCGAACTGCGGCC
>DATLWR010000149.1:0-3956 GCA_035576205.1 Mariprofundaceae bacterium | reverse complement strand
TCCTTGCGGACGTGCTCACCGTACGGCAGCACCGCGGCGATATCGCCGGCCGGACCGTCGCCTGGATCGGGGACGGGAACAACATGGCGAACTCGTGGATCAACGGTGCGGTCACCTTCGGCTACAAGTTGAAGATTGCCTGCCCGGAAGGCTACCGGCCGAACGAGAAATTGCTGGCGGCGGCCCAGGCCCTGGGCGCCGACGTGACGCTGACCGACAATCCGCTCGCCGCCGCCGACGGCGCCGATCTCGTCAACACCGACGTCTGGGCCTCGATGGGGCAGGAGGAGGAGCAGGCCGAACGCGAAAAGGCCTTCGCCGGCTTCTGCGTCGACGAGCGCGTGATGGCCTATGCCCATCCGGACGCACTGTTCATGCACTGCCTGCCGGCGCATCGCGGCGAGGAGGTCACGGCCCAGGTGATCGACGGGCCGCAGTCGGTGGTCTGGGACGAGGCGGAGAACCGCCTGCATGCACAGAAGGCGTTGCTGGAGTTCCTTCTCGCCCCGCGATGAGCTTGTCATCGCCCCGTCATTGCTGAAGCTTACGCTGCGCCGCCCGGCGATCCTGCCGGCGGGCACTCAAGGAGAAACATCGACATGTCCAAGCCCACTGTTAACAAGGTTGTGCTCGCCTACTCCGGAGGTCTGGATACCTCCATCATCCTGAAATGGCTGCAGGAGACCTACCGCTGCGAGGTGGTCACCTTCACCGCCGACATCGGCCAGGGCGAAGAGGTCGAGGCCGCCCGCGCCAAGGCCAAGGCGTGCAATGCCGCCGCCATCTACATCGAGGATCTGCGCGAGGAGTTCGTACGCGATTACGTTTTCCCGATGTTCCGCGCCAATGCCATCTACGAGGGCGAGTACCTGCTCGGCACCTCCATCGCCCGCCCCCTGATCGCCAAGCGCATGATCGACATTGCCAACAAGGAGGGCGCCGACGCCATCAGCCATGGTGCCACCGGCAAGGGCAACGACCAGGTGCGTTTCGAGCTCGGCGCCTACGCGCTGAAGCCGGATGTGAAGGTGATCGCGCCGTGGCGCGAGTGGGAACTCAATTCGCGCGAATCGATGCTCTCCTATGCCGAGAAGCACGACATCCCCATCGAGCGCAAGCGCGGCAGCAAGTCGCCCTATTCGATGGATGCCAACCTGCTGCACATCTCCTACGAGGGCTATGAGCTGGAAGATCCGTGGTGCGAGCCGTCGGAAGACATGTGGCGCTGGTCCGTATCGCCCGAGAAGGCGCCGGACGAGCCGCAGTACCTGGAGCTGACCTACAAGGGCGGCGACATCGTCGCCATCAACGGCAAGCCGATGACGCCGGCCGAGGTGCTGGCCAAGCTAAACGAGCTGGGCGGCAAGCACGGCATCGGCCGTATCGACATCGTCGAGAACCGCTTCGTCGGCATGAAGTCGCGCGGCTGTTACGAGACGCCGGGCGGTACGATCATGCTGAAGGCGCACCGTGCCATCGAGTCGATCACGCTGGATCGCGAGGTCGCCCACCTGAAGGACGAACTGATGCCGCGCTACGCCAAGCTGATCTACAACGGCTTCTGGTTTGCGCCGGAGCGGCTGATGCTGCAGCAGATGATCGATGCCTCGCAGGCGTCGGTGAACGGCGAGGTGCGGGTGAAGCTCTACAAGGGCAACGTCTTCGTCGTCGGCCGCCGTTCCGACCAGTCGCTGTTCGACGAGCGTCTGTGCACCTTCGAGGACGACCGCGGCGCCTACGACCAGAAGGATGCCGGCGGCTTCATCAAGCTCAATGCCCTGCGTCTGCGCATGGAGGCCTTTGCCGGCCGCAAGTTTGATTAAGCGGAACAGAAGGAGACGAACATGGGATATGACCGTTTGACCCGTTGGTTGCATGCCGGACTGGCGATTGCCGTGCCGCTGCAGCTGTTCAGCGACCAGTTCATGCGCCTGCCGAAGATCGGCCGCCTGCGCAGCGATGCGGAGATCGCCTTCTTCGAGATGCACGAGTGGATCGGCATGGCGGCGCTGGCGCTGGTCGTCATCCACATCCTGTGGAGCACCACGAAATCGGGCGGCGGTCTCGTCCGTCTGTTTCCCTACGTCAAACCGGGCGGCTGCAAGAGCATCATTGCCGAACTGAAAGAGGTGCCCGGCTGGCTCTCCGGCAAGCTGCACATGAATGCCGACGACAGCCCGCTGGCGGGTGCCGTCCACGGCCTCGGCCTCGTGCTGATCCTGGCGATGGCGGCCACCGGCGGCGCCATGTTCTTCGGCATGGATGAGAATACCGGCCAGATGAGCGGTTTCGTGCATGGCCTGAAAGAGGTGCATGAGGCGCTCGGCAACCTGGTCTGGGCCTACCTGATCGGTCATGTCGGCATGGTGGTGCTGCACAAGATCAAGGGCCACGACCTCCTGTCGCGCATCTCGCCGCTCGCCAAAGGTTGAGCCTGCTTACCGCTGAGGTTTTCAAGGCGCTGGGCGACCCTGTTCGCCTGCGCCTTTTTTCCTTGCTGGCTTCCAGGGACGAGCTCTGCGTCTGCCACCTGACGGATGCCCTGCAACTACCGCAGAGTACCGTATCGCGCCATCTCGCCGTGTTGCGGCACGCGGGTCTCGTCGATACCCGCCGCGACGGCAAATGGATCCACTACCGCCTGACCGGAGAGATGGCCCGGGTGCTGGCGGAGCTGGTCGGGAGTAATGCCGACGAACTCCAGCGGGCCGACGCGGTCAGGCTGGCTGCAGCCCTGAATTCCTGTGACTGACTAGAAAGAAGAAGGCCATTCCGATCTGTGTCGGAATGGCCTTCGATCGTTTCGGTATTCCTGCTGAATACCTGTCAAATGAAGCGACGATCCGCTTATTGGGCAGCCGGAGCGGCCTCTTCGACCGAATACTTCAGACCGCCGATCTTCACGTAGTCCTGGGCCTCTTCCTGCGAGGCGGCGATGTCCCAGTCGCCATCCTTGCCGGTCGGCAGCAGGTACCAGGTGCGGTAACGGGTGGTCTGCTTCATGTGGACCTGGTTGCTCTGCAGCACCATGCCTTTGCTGCTGAACTGGATCAGCACGTTCCTGGTATCCGTATTTTCGCCGGGCACGAAGAAGTTCAGCCAGACGTACGCCTTGTCGCCTTTTTTCACCTTGCCGTCGGTGATCTCGTCAACGCACTCGCTCTTGGTGTCGCCTTCCTTGCCGATCTCCTTGCAAAGCTTGGCTTCGACAAGGATGACGGTATTGCCGTCGCGGTAATACGACATGACCTGACGGACCGTATCGGCCGACGGTGCGGCATCGGCGGCCTGGGCCAGGTTCGGCATGGCCATGAGTGCTGCAAGAGCCATAAGTTTGATGATACGCATGGAAAATATCCTCTCTTTTGCTATGGGATATCTGAAAATAGACGCCGAACAAAAGTCTGTCAAAAAAGGTTGCCGGGAAGGCGAGCCCGACGTTTACACATCCGGATTTGCAGATATGATCCGACGCCGAACAGGAGGTGAAGCATGTCCACCGGCGGTAAATCGATGGGGCTGTTCGCCCGCTATCTTACCCTCTGGGTATTGCTCGGCATTCTGGCCGGCATCGGCCTCGGCTGGCTGTTCCCGGCAAGCTTCCGCATGCTGGGCGGGCTGGAGGTGGCGCACATCAACCTGCCGGTGGCGGTGCTGATCTGGGCGATGATCATGCCGATGCTCTTGAAGATCGACTACTCGGCGCTGCACGAGGTGTGGCACCACCGCCGCGGCATCGGCGTGACGCTCGCCATCAACTGGCTGGTGAAGCCCTTCTCCATGGCCCTCTTGGGCTATCTCTTCATCCGGCTGCTGTTTGCGCCGTATCTCGAGGCCAGCCAGATCGACTCCTACATCGCCGGCCTGATCCTGCTGGCCGCCGCTCCCTGCACGGCGATGGTCTTCGTCTGGTCGCGGCTCACGGGCGGCCACCCGCAGTTCACCCTGAGCCAGGT
>DATLWR010000148.1:0-5506 GCA_035576205.1 Mariprofundaceae bacterium | reverse complement strand
CTTTCGCCAGAAGGCCGAGCGCCTGCAGATTCTCTGCGCTTTCTACCTGGCACACGGTGGCGAAGCCGGACTGGCAAAGCGATCGCTCAAGGAACTACGCCACGAGTTGCTGGCACTGAAAGGCGTGGGACCTGAGACCGCCGATTCGATCCTGCTCTACGCCTTGCACCTGCCGATCTTCGTCGTCGATGCCTACACGAAGCGCATCTTCGGCCGCCTGGGACTCCTGGACGAGACCGCGACCTACCACGCGGTGCAGCAGTGGTTCGAGGAGAAGCTGGAACCGGAGACCGAAACCTTTCAGGAGTACCACGCCCTGATCGTCGAGCACGCCAAGCGTTTCTGCCGCGTCAAACCGCTCTGCACTGACTGCCCGCTATGCCATGACTGCCGGCAGGGATCGTCCGGCAACCCTTCACCATTCCCTCCGGAATCTGCCCACTGCTAGAACTGCCCCTCGGTATGGACCACGCTCCTCGAATTGTATTCATTCTGATTGATCGGCGTACTGATGGGCCCTTCGTTCTGGTGCTGAACCGTCAGGTAGCACTGCCATTGCGTCACCGCAGGGCCCATCGGGATGGTTCCGGTCACAGTCTGGTCAACCGAACCACCGGCCTTGTTGCTGACGTCGATTTCCCCGAGGCGCACGATATGCATGTACGGTGGCTCACCGCAGTACACCGCCACCTTGACCCAGTCGCTGTGAATATTCTCGATATGAACCGGGACGGTAAATGTCACATCGTTGGCGCGAGCCATCGCCGGCAGTGCCATGACAACAAAGGCCATCCACGTCACTCGAATCATCAAGCCAGACCTGAAACTCATATGTAACCTCCTACCCTTCCTTCAGCATTTTACATCACACGTCTTCACTGGTTTCCGAATGATTTCGGGATCATAGGTTTTCGAAGCGCATCTGAGCCAACAAGCGACAGAGGTGGCGTCGTTACCTTCGGTACAGGCCCTGACCCGATCAGCGTCAGCCGCGGAGCAGTCACGGTCGCGGTCGGCCCGGCTCCGATCAGCGACAAGGCGGGGACCGTTACCGCTGATGCCGGCCCTGCACCGATCAGGGTCAGTTGCGGTGCCGTTACAGCCGCGGCTGGCCCCGCCCCGATCAACGACAAGGCGGGAGCGGTTACCGTCGATGTCGGCCCCGCACCGATCAGTGACAGAGCCGGCGTAGTCAGGCTCCGGGTAGCATTTGCTTTGGCCGAAAGAGCTGATATACCGGCTGCCTGCAACAATTTCCCGAATGCGCCATCTGCGTTCGTCGCAATGTTTTCGAATGTAAAGCCGACATAAACCATGCGACCTGCACCGACAGAATGGGATGTTGCGACCGAAACCGACTTGGTTTTCTTGCCATCCAGGGAAAGTTCAGACCAAAAAAGAGTGCTGGCCCCCGCCGGATTCAGGCCACCGATCTGGGTTTCGGGATCATGGAGATTTGGCATGCTGAAGCTTTGGCCATCGTTGGCCGTAACTTTTCCCTCCCTGTACCGCGACAGGAAGGCTTTCGATCCCCTGGCACCGATCACATCGGTCACAAACTTCGACGCGGACTTGTCCCAGGTGCCGGTGGCTCCCTCGGCATTATTCAGAAGTCCGGGCGAGATCAGAATGACCACGCCTCCTCCGGCAAGATAATCGCGCAGGCTGGACTCGTCCGTTTTGCTGGTTACCCCGGTATTATCGGGATTGCCGCCATAGCATGAACCGGTATACCAGATCACCAGGCGATACTTGCGCAGTTCAGCGGCCGTGGGCCCGTTCCCATAATGCGGGACAACGGCGATGTCGTAGTCCAAACCGGCATCCTTCAACATCGTTCGGTAAAACACGTCCGATGTCGAAAGCCGGGTATCGCCCGGAGCATTGTTGTCGTCGGACTCATCATCATCGACGAGCAAAACCCGGGCTCCCGAACCGGACACCCCGGTCCCGGAGAGGACGGTACTCCGGACAGATTCGGTTAGCGGAGCAGAATTCGCCGGAACCCAACTGTACAATCCGGTACAACCCAACAGAATCGGCCAAATGATCCGTGCACAGCGCATTCGAACATTGCTGGCCCTGGCTGACATCTCCACCTCACTGCTCCCTGTCACAGCGAGCGTAGACCATATCTTTCAGCCAGCCAAACATGGCGAACCTTCCCGACAATACTTGTCCGCGGCTGTGGCCCACTTAGGCTGACCGCATGTGGATCGAAGCACCGATTGAACTTAACAAGCTGCCGCGCGAGCCGGGCGTCTACCGTATGCTGGATGCAAAACGGAAGGTGCTGTACGTCGGCAAGGCGCGCAATCTTCGCAAGCGCGTCTCCAGCTATTTCCAGCGCCAGCCCGACTCCCCGAGAACGCAGGCGATGGCGGTGCAGGTGCGCGACATCGAGGTGACGGTGACTCCCAGCGAGGCCGAGGCGCTGGTGCTGGAGCACAACCTCATCAAGCAGCTCAAGCCGCGCTACAATGTGCTGCTGAAGGACTCGAAGAGCTACCCCTACATCCTCTTGACCGACGAGACCTACCCCCGCTTCCGCCTCTACCGTGGCAACCGCGACAGGCCCGGCGAGTATTTCGGCCCTTTCCCCGATGCCGGTGCGGTGCACGCCACCCTGCACATCCTGCAGAAGGTATTCCGCATCCGCGACTGCGAGGATGCGATATTCCAGAACCGCTCCCGCCCCTGCATGCAGTATCAGATCGGCCGCTGCTCGGCTCCCTGCTGCCAGGTGGTAACCGATGCCGAATATGCGTCGCAGGTGAACGAGGCGCGCGCCTTTTTGCGCGGCCAGGACCAGAGCCTGATCCGCCAGTGGGAGACGCAGATGCAGGAGGCGGCCGCGCGCCACGCCTTCGAGCGTGCCGCCCTGTTCCGCGACCGCATCAAGGCGCTACGCAGTATCATCGCCGGAACCGAGACCATGGATCTGCCTCCGGAGGCCGACGCGCTGGCCATCGCCCGCCATCCGGGCGGTGTCGCGGTCAGCATCGGCGTGCGGAGATCCGGCCGCAATCTCGGCACGCACACGGTACGCGTCGACCAGGCTACCGATGCCGAGGCGCTGGAGATCCTGCAGTCGTGGTGCATCGAGCGTTACCGGAGCGAACTGCCGCCGGCCGAGCTGCTGGTCGAGGCGGCCACCAGTGATGCCGAGGAGTTGCAGCGGCTGCTGAAACTGCTGCACCCGAAGGCGAAGTGCGAGGTACGCAGCCCCAGGCGCGGCGCCCGCGCCGACTGGCTGAAACAGGTGGCGCATGCCGGCGAGCAGTCGCTGGCGAGCCGCGCCGTCACCGGCCAGCAGCCCGCCTTCGAGGCGCTGGGAGAACTTTTCGGGCTCGATACCGTGCCGCAATGCATCGCCGCGGTGGACAACGCGCATCTGGGCGGCAAGCAGACGGTGGCGGCGATCGTCTACGCCAACCACGACGGCCCCGACAAGGACCACTACCGCCGCTACAAGCTCGACGACGTACCGGCCGGCGACGACTACGCCGCCATGCAAGCGGTGCTCAGCCGCTTCTTCCGCGCCATCAACGAGGAGGCGCTGCCGGAGCCCGACATCATGCTGATCGACGGCGGCAAGGGGCAACTGGCGGTGGCGGAACAGGCGGCGGCCGATGCCGGGCTCTCCGCGATGAAGCTCGTCGGTGTGGCCAAGGGAACGAGCCGCAAGGTGGGCAACGAGACGCTATGGCCTTCGTGGCGCGACGGCTCGCTGAAGCCGGGACTCAATTCCCCCGCCCTGCTGCTGATCGCCCGCGTACGCGACGAGGCTCACCGCTTCGCCGGCCAGTACATGCGCAAAAGAAAACAGGCCAGCATGTTCAGCTCGGTACTCGACACCATTCCCGGCATCGGCCCGGCCAAGCGTGTGGCGCTGCTGAAACACTTCGGCGGCATCGACGGCGTCAAGCAAGCGAGCCGCGAGCAGCTGACCGGTGCGCCCGGTATCTCGGAGAAACTGGCCGAACTGGTCTTCACGGCGCTGCATAAATAGCGCACGGGGGCCCTCTTCCCAAACCGCGAACTTCGGCGCAATGTGCGGCGGAATTCCGTCGTGGGGCCGCTATTCGAGGAGCATATGAATCCTATCGCCGTCTCTGCCTTGCTGCTGCTCTTGAGCAACATCTTCATGACCTTCGCCTGGTATGCGCACCTGAAAGACCTCAATGCCAAACCGTGGCTCATCGCCGTACTGGTCAGCTGGGCGATCGCGCTGTTCGAATACCTGTTGCAGGTGCCGGCCAACCGCATCGGCTACCAGGCGCTGAACCTCGGCCAGCTGAAGATCATGCAGGAGATCATCACGCTCTGCGTCTTCGTGCCGTTCGCCTTCTTCTACATGAAAGAACCGCTGAAGCTCGACTACCTGTGGGCCGCCCTCTGCCTGCTCGGCGCCGTCTTCTTCATCTTCCGCGACAAGATCACCGCCGCCGTCTGAACGCAGTCCGGGCCCTAGTACATGCGGTGGCGAAAGAGCCATGCCGCCAACGACAGCGTCGTCACACCTATCAACACCAGCGGCCAGAACTGCGGCACCAGCGTCGCGAAGCTGGATCCCTCCAGGAATATTCCCCGCAGAATGATCATCAGGTAACGCATCGGATCGAGCAGCGTGATGAGCTGTACCGCTTCCGGCATGTTCTCGATCGGGGTGGCAAAGCCGGAGAGCAGCACCGCCGGCACCACGAACAGGAAGGCGCCCAGAAAGCCCTGTTGCTGGGTCACCGCGAGCGAGGAGATCATCAGGCCGATGCCGATCGCCGACAGCAGGAAGAGCGCCAGGCCGGTGTAGAGGGTGACGAGCGAGCCCAGCAGCGGGATATCGAACCAGAAGACCGCCACGACGATGATCAGCGTGGCCTCGAGACTGCCGATGATGAAGCCGGGCAGCGCCTTGCCGAGCAGGACCTCGAACGGCCTGAGCGGCGTCACCAGCAGCTGGTCGAAGGTACCCTGCTCGCGCTCGCGCGCTACGGAGAGTGCGATCACCAGCATCGTCACCACCAGCGTGATCAGCCCGGCGATACCGGGGATCAGGAACCAGCGACTCTGCAGGTTGGGATTGAACCAGGCGCGCACCTCGACATGTACCGGCGGCCCGGCGGCACCTGTGGACTGCAGCCGCGCCTCGTTAAAGGCTTGTACGATATTGCGCGCATAGCCCAGCACGATCAGCGCCGTATTGGAGTTGCGGCCGTCGACGATCAGCTGCACGGGTGCTGGCTGCCCCAGTGCCAGATCGCGGCTGAACTGTTGGCCGATATGCACCACCAGCAGCACCTCCTGGGTATCGATCAGCGACCGGACCTCGTCATCGTGGCGGACGACCGCCACCCGTTCGAAGGCGGGCGTGCCGGCAAAGCGGGCGGCGAGATCCCGCGAGGCCGTGCCGCCGTCCTCGTTGTAGATCGCATACTGCACGTGATTGAGATCGAAGCTGGCGGCATAGCCGAATACCATCAGCTGGATCACCGGCGGCCCGATCAGC
>DATLWR010000147.1:0-5674 GCA_035576205.1 Mariprofundaceae bacterium | reverse complement strand
TGGGGCAATGGCCGTCTCCATCGTTGTTTCAATGCTGATACTTGTGATCGTCGGAAAGTTTCATGGTGGCAAATCTGTGAACGTTCCTTGGGATCCAGCGTTGAAAAACGAAATATCACCTCTCGGAATGCGATTTATTAGATTCGCAATACTTCTTTTTTTCGGTGCGCTTATTTTAGGAGTATCTGCTCTCAGTTTGGTTTCCAAATAGGGAGACACTCAATGTCCGCTTTTGGCCGATAGCAGACGTTCGTTCAGCTCATTCCGAGAGGGCAAAACAAACAAGGCCCGCAATGCGGGCCTTGTTCAGTGCGTGGCGACGGACTCCTGCTGTCAGGAAATGCCCTGACTACACAGATACTCCTCGTAGGTGCCGTGGTAATCGACGATGCCTTCCGGCGTTAGCTCGATGATGCGGGTGGCGAGTGACGAGACGAACTCGCGATCGTGGCTGACGAAGATCAGCGTGCCGGGATAGTTCTCCAGCGCCGTGTTCAGCGATTCGATGAACTCCATGTCCATGTGGTTGGTCGGCTCGTCGAGCAGCATCACGTTCGGATTCTGGAACATGAACTTGCCGAACAGCATGCGACCCTGCTCGCCGCCGGAGATCTTCTTCACCGATTTCTTGATCTCGTTCTGCGAGAAGAGCATGCGCCCGAGGTTGCCGCGCACCTCCTGCTCGCCGTGCTCCTTCTTCTTCCACTGCGCCATCCAGTCGTACAGCGTCATATCCTCGGCGAAATCGGCCGAATGATCCTGTGCGTAATAACCGAGATTCACATTTTCCGACCACTTGATGGTGCCGTGATCAGCCTCAAGATCGCCGGCCAGGCAGCGCAGCAGCGTGGTCTTGCCGATGCCGTTCGGGCCGATCACCGCCACCCGCTCGCCGACCGGCACCATCAGATTGAAATTCTCGAACAGCGGCTTGCCGCCGAAGCCCTTGCCGAGGCCCTTCAGCTCCAGCGCCACGCGGTAGAGCTTCTTGTCCTGCACGAATTTCATATACGGATTCACGCGGCTGGAGGGCTTCACCTCTTCCAGCTGGATTTTCTCGATCTGCCTGGCGCGCGAGGTCGCCTGGGTGGCCTTCGAGGCATTGGCCGAGAAGCGGCTGACGAAGGTCTGCAGCTCGGCGATCTGAGCCTTCTTCTTGGCATTCTCGGAGAGCAGCTTCTCGCGCGCCTGCGTGGCGGCGATCATGTATTCGTCGTAATTGCCCGGATAGATGCGCAGCTCGCCGTAATCGAGATCGGCCATGTGGGTGCAGACGCTGTTCAGGAAGTGGCGATCGTGCGAGATGATGATCATCGTGCAGTCGCGTGCGTTGATCACCCCTTCCAGCCAGCGGATGGCATTGATGTCGAGGTTGTTGGTCGGCTCGTCGAGCAGGATGATCTCCGGATTGCCGAACAGCGCCTGGGCCAGCAGCACGCGCAGCTTCCAGCCCGGCGCGATCGATTTCATCAGGCCGCCGTGCACCTCCAGCGGAATGCCCATGCTGAGCAGCAGGTCGCCCGCGTTGGCTTCGGCGCTGTAGCCGTCCAGTTCGGCGAAGCGGTTCTCCAGCTCGCCGGCGCGCATACCGTCCTCCTCGCTGAAGTCGGCCTTGGCGTAGATCGCGTCGCGCTCTTCCTTGATCTTCCACAACTCATCGTGCCCCATCATCACGGTATCGAGCACCGTGCACTCCTCGAAGGCGAAGTGGTCCTGGCGCAGCTTGCCGAGCCGTTCGTTGCGGTCGATGCTGACCGTTCCGGCTGTCGGCTCCAGATCGCCGCCGAGGATCTTCATCAGCGTCGACTTGCCGCAGCCGTTGGCGCCGATCAGGCCGTAGCGGTTGCCGTCGCCGAACTTGACCGAAATGTTCTCGAACAGGGGCTTGTCGCCGAACTGCATGGTGATGCCGGATGTGGAAATCAATGTACTGTACCTGTGAATCGTGGAGGAGGCTGTAAAAGGCGGCGATCTTAGTGGCGGCCGTGATATATACAAGCCGGCGGTTGCCGCGGCCGGCCGGGTACACAGGCAGTGAAAAATAATGCTTGGAAAATTTCCCGCATTTCCACACTGTTCGGCGCCGGATCGACCGGCACCCGATGTGCCGGAACCTAAGACAAACAAGAGAGATCATGCATGAGAGCTGCCATCATTCTGCCCGCCATTGCCGCGACCGTTTTTCTGGCCGGGTGTTCGCAATCCGTTCCGAAATGCGGCGATGCCGAAAGCGTCAACCTGGTCAAGCAGATCGCCGACCGCGAAATGGCGAAACAGCTGGGTGCCGATGCGGCGAAATTCTTCTCCTACGAGGTCGAGGCCATCCGGACGACGAGCACCAACGAGCAGACGGGTGCCCATGAATGCGCCGCGGACCTGAAGGTCAAGGGCAAGAACGGTGTCGACAGTTCGCTGCCGATCACCTACACCGTCGAGAAGACCGATGACGGCAAGCAGTTCTATGTGCAGGTCTTCGGCCTCTGACCATTCCTGCCTCTGATCATTCCTGAATATCCCGTCAGGGTAAAAAAACAAGGGCGGCCAATGGCCGCCCTCTTTTAGTCCAAATAGAGACTGTCGTCCTATCTGGCCATTTCGGATCAGTAGTTGCCGATCTTGCCTGCCTTAACAGACTCGAACAGTGCATGTGCAGCTTCCTTTTCGTGACCCTTGATCAGGCTGTTGAACTGGCTGGTCATCAAGCCAGCCTTGCCCTTCCACTTGGCGTCGGAAGAAGCGAGTTTGCGGTCATTCACGTCAAAGCCGCCTGCAAACACCTTGGCCAGAGTAGCCTCGTCGCCATAGGCAGCAGCGATCGACTTCCAGGCCGGTCCGAGCTTGTCCTTGTCGACACTGTGGCAAGCTTTACATTTGCCGGCCTCGAAAGCATTCGCCGTTGTTGCTACGGACATCAGACCGACTATAGCAATTGCAAAAACCAGTACTTTTTTCATACTATCTCCTCCATATTACATAATATTCGCACATCATTAGATGGAGCTGTCACCCATCGAAATGTGGAGCGCATATCAGCCTCCCCAAAAGACCCAAATGTGCGCATGGAAACAACATATACTCCCCGGCTCATGCCTCAATATGTACAAAATACTCTTACCATCGTAGATAATCCCCCATGCCCCTTTTCGGAAATCACAATAGGGCGGGCGCCTGTTCGCGGACTCCGGTCACGCTGCTGACCATGGAGGCTATCGTTTCCAGCTGACGCCGGCCCATCAACGGGATGGCAATGGCCTGCCATCTCCCTAGCATGGCGGGCCAAAACGCCTGCGAGGTTGCCCATGAAATATATCGGAGCCCATGTCAGCGCCTCGGGCGGTGTCGAGAATGCGCCACTGAATGCCGCCGCCATCGGTGCTAGGGCATTCGCGCTGTTCACCAAGAACCAGCGGCAATGGGTGGCGAAACCGCTGACCGACGAATCCATCGAAGCCTTCAGGGCCAACATGGCGAAACACGGCCTGCAGCCCGGGCAGGTACTGCCGCACGACAGCTACCTGATCAACCTGGGGCATCCCGATCCGGAGGCGCTGCAGAAATCTCGTGCCGCCTTCCTCGACGAGATGCAACGCTGTGAGCAGCTCGGGCTCTCGCTGCTGAACTTCCATCCCGGCAGTCATCTCGGCCAGATCGGCGAGGATGCAGCGCTCGCCATCGTCGCCGAGTCGATCAATATCGCGCTGGACCAGACCCGGGGCGTCATCGCCGTCATCGAGAACACTGCCGGCCAGGGCACCAACCTCGGCTACAGGTTCGAGCACCTCGCCGCCATCATCGACCGGGTCGAGGACAAATCGCGCGTCGGAATCTGCCTCGACACCTGCCACACCTTCACCGCCGGCTACGACCTGCGGACCACGACCGATTGCGAAGCCACCTTCGGCGCATTCGACCGTATCGTCGGCTTTCAGTATCTGCGCGGTATGCACCTGAACGGCTCAAAGGCCCCCTTCGGCAGTCGGGTGGACCGCCACCACAGCCTCGAGCAGGGCGAGCTGGGGCTGGAGGTATTCCGTTTCATCATGAATGACGCCCGTTACGACGATATCCCGATGGTACTGGAGACGATCGACGAATCGATCTGGGCCGACGAGATCGCCCTGCTCTACAGCCTCGAAAACGCCGGCTGAGTGATCTTGCCGCCCCGCTTCTGCGGCGGGCAGAACATCACGACGGGAAATCTCTGCTACAGTGGGTTGTAAACCCAACCCCAGAGAGGCCGAAATGAGCGATGATCTCACCAAAGGCACGCTCCCCGAGCACTACTACGAGCTCCGGCAGAATGGATTCTCCGACCCGAGAGACGAAAACCGGCCGAACCGGCTCTGTATCTGTTTCAGCGATGTGCACTTCACCGATGGCACGGTCGGCAAGCAAAGTGCCGAGAAGGATTCCTGGGCTGTCGTCTTCGACCGCATCAAGAGCATGTGTGTCAATGATGCCATCGAGGAACTGTTCATCATTCTGGATGGTGACGTGGCCGACATGCTGCGTAGCGAACTCTGGGCGAAAAAAGGCATCTATCCCTGGGAGCGCAAAGAGAAACCAGAGGAGTTTCGCCAAACGCTGGGCGAGATCATGCAGGGGATCATTGCCAAGCACAGGGATACGCCGGGCGGTTTCTTTTCCCGACTGAGACGGTTGCCAAGCGATCTTGAAGAGGGCAAAAGAATTAATAACAAAAAAAATTATGTAAAACGAATTCAGGTTCTCGTCCTGCTCGGCAACCACGACAAGGAACTCCTCGCCGACCCGGACATGTTAATGACCTTTTACAAGGAATGTCTGGGTGAAAACATGGGGCTACTCACACCCGAATATCGAGAATGGATCGGCAAGATGTATGGCAAACCGGCAGAGGCTGCCGCCAATGAGGCCCCCGAACTGCCGTTCTACTGGGGCGATCCCGGTTTCCGGCTGTTCGTCACGCACGGCCAGTGGCGGGACAAGGAGAACAGCCGGGCCATCGAACCCGTGGCCGGCAAGCTGGGCTGGAAAATCGGTGACGGCTGGCGACTCGATGCATGGCAATCCAACAGCTACGCGCCGTTCCGAGAACCCTGTTTTGGAGACACGGTTGCCGCCGGCCTGCTCTCCGGTTTTATCTACCGAACAAGGGAGCGCTTTGGAGAAATCGAGAAGAAAGGCATCCAGGCGGACATCAAGGAAATCAGCAGGCTTGAGATTGTCATTGCCGAGCTGGACCTCTACCGCCCCAACTATCTGGCCGTCGAACGCATCATCCGGGAAAGCAGGCGACTTCGGCTTGGAAATCAGAGTGTAGAAGTTCTCAATGCCATCGAATCCGAGCTGATCCATTCACTCGAACTATGGCTGGACTGGCCTTTCACGCTCAAAAACGCGTCCTTCCTCCTGAGCTGGGGGCTTCGCATTGCATACGCGATTGCCCGCCTGATCGAAAAACTGGGCAACGGAGCACTACTGCGCTTTATCGCCATCGTGTTGTGGGGCAAGAAATGGTGGGATAAGCTGTTCAACAGTAACACCCCGTCTTTCGGTGACATGCAAACGTTCCCGACCTTCACAACGCCTTACCGCAAATTCGGGTTCCGCATTCACGGCGAAGGCCACACCCATATCGCCCTGGAGGCGGATCTCAAGTTCGATTCTCCGACCGATCGCAAGACCTACACCT
>DATLWR010000146.1:0-4299 GCA_035576205.1 Mariprofundaceae bacterium | reverse complement strand
AGAATATGGCGACGGGCATGCTCCTGCGCCTCGGCGCGGTTGCCCTCGGGCACGAAGATCGCCGTCATGCCGCGCTCGTGCTGGCCGATATGCAGCGAATAGGGGGTACCGCTGCGCAGGTCGCAGATCGCATGGTCTGTCACCGCATCGGTACGGTCGTCGAAACGGCTCAGCATGCGCTTCACCTCGCCTTCCGGCCCGAACACCTCGGTCAGGTGCTTGCCGGCAAGCTGGCGGTTGGAACGGCCGAGCGCCTCCTGCGCTTTCAGGTTCGCCTCGACGATGCGCGCCTCGCCATCGAGCAGCAACAGCGGCAGCGGGATGGTGCCGACCGGAATCTGCTCAAGCGGCATGGGCAAGATCGTGGTGTTCTTCGTGAGCAGCAGCGGAAAGGAAGTAGGCCTCGGCGGCTGCCAGCTGTTCGTTCCAGTCGTTGATGCGCTGGAAATGGCTGCGGAAATCGGCCGAGCCGAACAGCCCCTTGCTGTACCAGGCGACATGCTTGCGCGACAGCTGCGAGGCAGTGCGCTCACCGTGATGCTGCAAGAGATGCAGCATATGCTCATGCACAACCTGCCAGCGCTCTTCGGCGGTCGGGGCGGCAGGCGCAGGCTCACCCATGATCGCCGCATGCACCTCGCGCAGCACCCAGGGATTGCCCTGCACGGCGCGGCCGACCATGACGCCGTCGCAGCCGGAAATGCGGATCATCTCCAGCGCCGAAGCGCCGTCGACGATATCGCCGTTGCCGATCACCGGGATCGAGCAGGCCTGCTTGGCGAGGCCAATATCCTCCCAGTTGGCATGCCCGTGGAACATCTGCGCCCGGGTACGGCCGTGCACGGTCAGCATCTGCACGCCGCACTCTTCGGCGATGCGGGCGATGCTCTGTACGTTTTTGCTGTTCTCGTCCCAGCCGGTGCGAATCTTCAGCGTGACCGGCACCTCGACGGCCTTCACCACTGCCGTAAGCACGCGCGCCACCAGCGCCTCGTCCTTCAGCATCGCCGAACCCGCCACCTGCTTGACGACCTTCTTGACCGGGCAGCCCATGTTCACGTCGACGAAATCGGCGCCGTGCTCGACCGCCCAGCGCGCCGCTTCGACGACGAACTTCGAGTCAGAACCGGCGATCTGGATGGAGACCGGATGCTCGTCCGGATCGATCTCCGCCATCCGTTCGGTGCGTTCGCGGCCCTGCTCGACGGCGCGCGAGGCGATCATCTCGGTGACGGTGAGCCCCACCCCGAAACGGCGGCAGATACGGCGGAACGGCAGGTCGGTGATACCCGCCATCGGCGCCAGCACCAGCGGCACGTCGATGCGGTAGCTGCCCAGCGTGAAGCCGGGAAGCACGCGCTGCCCCGTTACCGGTACGGTTGTCGATGTCGTCGTGTTCATATGCCGAAGTTGTCGCCTGCCTAAATTTTGGGCAATCATACACGGCCCGAGGCGCGGCGCCAGTGTCGACCGTTCGGCAGACCATCGGCCTGATGCGTGGTCATTTACGGTAAACCGCCTAGAGTGCGGGCATGAGCGACAAACCGATCCACTGGCCCAACACCCGTTTCGTGCAGTCGGTGGCCGATGCGCGCAAGTTCCCGTCCATCGATCTCGTGCAAATCGCTGTCGCCGGCCACTCCAATGTCGGCAAATCGTCGCTGCTCAATGCGCTGTTCGGTCGCAAGGGTCTGGTGAAAACCTCGAAGAGCCCCGGCTGCACCCGCCTGCTCAACCTGTTCGAGGTGGACGAGAAACTGCTCGTTGTCGACCTGCCGGGCTACGGCTATGCCAAGGCGCCGAAATCGGAGCAGAAGGCCTGGGCAACGCTGATTGGCAACTACCTGGCCAAGACGCCCGATCTGAAGCTGGTGCTAACCCTGCTCGACATCCGCCACGGCCCGAAGGATTCCGACCTGCAACTGATCGAGTGGCTCAACGATGCCGGCGTGCGCTGGCTACCGATCGCCACCAAGGCGGACAAGCTTTCCGGCAACGTCCGCACGAAGCGGCTGAAGGAGATGACCGAAGCGCTGGGGGGCATGCTCTCCCCGCTACCCACTTCCAGCAGCACCGGCTACGGCATCGACAAGCTGCGACAGGAACTGATCAAGGAACTCGCCGACTAGGGTTCGACGGTCAACGTACCGCGATACATCTGCATCTGGCAGGTGAAATCGAAACGGCCGGCTTTGTCCGGTGTAATAGAAAACTCGACCGGCTCTTTCAACGGCAACTGCTGCTGGATGCCGAAATCCTCGAATACGACATACTCGGCACAGGGCGTGGCATCCTCGCGGATGAATCTGAGGCGAAGCGGCTGGCCGACTTTCGCCGACAGGAAGGCCGGATCGTAGGCACCATTCTTCACATGCACCTCGACGATACCGCTCGCCTCCATGATCTTGGGGACGACCGGGCGCCAGAGCCAGAACCACCAGACGATGAAGCCGATCAGCAGCAGCCCTGCGAGATTGATGAGCCAGATCATGCCTCGCCTCCCGGCTTGAACAGCCTCAGGCGGTTGGCGTTGGTCACCACCGTCACGGAGGATGCCGCCATCGCGGCACCGGCGATGATCGGGTTGAGCAGCAGGCCGAACAGCGGATAGAGGATGCCGGCCGCCACCGGGATACCGAGCGTGTTGTAGACGAAGGCACCGAACAGGTTTTGCTTGATGTTGGCCAGCGTGGCCCGCGACACGCGAATCGCAATCACGATGCCGTCGAGACTGGAGCGCATCAGCGTGATATCGGCCGATTCGATGGCGACATCGGTGCCGGCACCGATCGCGAAGCCGACGTCGGCGCGGGAGAGTGCCGGCGCATCGTTGATGCCGTCGCCGACCATGCCGACCGTTTCGCCCTTCGCCTGCAGTTCGGCTACTTTCTGATCCTTCTCCTCAGGGCGCACCTCGGCGATGAAATCGTCCACGCCGACCATGGCCGCGACCGTTGCGGCCGTATGCCGGTTGTCGCCGGTGATCATCACCACTTTCAGCCCCATCGCCTTCAGGCGGGCGATCGCCGCCGCCGACTCCTTCTTGACCGGATCAGCAACCGCCAGGATGCCGAGCAGCTTGCCGCCGCTGGCCAGCAGCATCGGCGTCTTGGCATCCCTGGCCAGGGATTCCAGCTTCGCCCCGGTTTCACTGTCGACAGCCACGCCTTCCGCCCGCATCAGCACCGCATTGCCGAACAGCAACCGCTCACCATGCAGTGTGGCGGCAACCCCCTGGCCGGTGACGGCGGTGAAGCCCTCGGCAGCTGGCCAGTCGATGCCCTTCGCCTTCGCTGCATCGAGCACTGCCTTGGCCAGCGGATGCTCGCTGCCCGCCTCGATGGCGGCAGCCAGTCGCAGCGCTCCAGTTTCATCGTCCGACAAGACGTCGGTCACCACCGGGTGTCCCTCGGTGATGGTGCCGGTCTTGTCGAGCACCACTGTCGTCAGGTGGCCGGCGCGCTCCAGCGCTTCTCCATTTCTGATCAGGATGCCGTATTCGGCCGCCTTGCCGACACCGACGATGATCGAGATCGGCGTGGCCAGCCCCAAGGCACAGGGGCAGGCGATGATCAGCACCGTCATCGTCGTCACCAGCGCGAAGGCGAGCCGCGGCTCCGGGCCGAAATTGAGCCAGACGAGAGCCGTGCAGACGGTGATGATCAGTACGGACGGCACGAAGATACCGGCCACCCTGTCGGCCAGCCGGCCGATCTTCGGCTTCGCCGCCTGCGCGCTGCGCACCATGTTGATGATCTGCGCCAGCACCGTGTCGGCACCGATGCGGGTCGCCCTGTAGAGGAAGCTGCCGGCGCTGTTCATGGTGCCGCCGACCACCTCGTCGCCGACCGACTTCTCCACCGGGATCGGTTCGCCGGTCAGCATCGACTCGTCGACGCTGGAGTGGCCTTCGAGGATGACGCCGTCGACCGGCACCTTCTCACCCGGCCGCACCCGGATCATCTCGCCAAGCCCCACCTCGCCGATGGGGATGTCGATCTCCTTGCCGTCGCGCACCACCCGTGCCGTGCGCGCCTGCAGGCCGATCAACCGCCTGATCGCCTCGTTGGTGCGGCCGCGGGCGCGCATCTCCAGCGCCTGGCCGAGGTTGATCAGCGCGATGATGATCAGCGCCGCATCGAAGTAGGCGTGGCGGCCGAGGGCGGGCACGATCGACGGATCGATGGCGATCAGCATCGAATAGACCCACGCCGTGCCGGTGCCGGTCGCGATCAGCGTGTCCATGCTGGCCTGGTGGTGACGGAAGGTGTTCCAGGCACCGACATAGAAGTGGCGGCC